>CAMHLH010000097.1 GCA_946185925.1 uncultured Treponema sp. | reverse complement strand
GAAACAAGGGAGACCGACGACCAAGGCGAGAGGATTACCATAACGCTCTCCGCGCAGAACCAGCTCCTCAGCCAGCTCAATCCTGTGTTCTCTTCTACGCCCGCAAAATCCGAGACGGAAATCATGACGATTCTCGGACAGGTGATAACGGCGGATTCGGAAGACATCGGCTCTCTGATGATGGCCGGCGGCGAATACCTCATGCAGGCCACGGTTATCCGCAAGATAGAGAACACGTTGCGGGAACTGTGCAATTTTGATATATTCTCTGTTCGTACCAACGTGCTTCAGAACACCCTCAAACAGGGGATGGCAAAATCTGACAGTAGCAGTTCCGATGCTTTGGCGAGTGAGTCCGGCGACAACCAGATAACATTCGGTAACTTTTTGGACAATTCTACTGTTTACATCGGTAAGTACTTTGGCAGTGCGATTTATGTCGATGCCATGTTCCACTGGGTTTACGACGAAACGAAGATTGATGGCTCAGATTCCGTGAACGGACTTGTCTTCCAGCCTGAACTCGGTTTTGAGATGGTGTCTCCTTTCGTCAATATCCGCTTGGGTGTCTCGCCCGACCTCAACGCTGTCCAGCAGAACCTCTGGGTCCCTTCCACATCAATCACATTATCATGGAAACATTCATTCTAAAAATATTTGGAGTTCCACTTTTTTATGAAAGTCTTTAGCAGAAAAACTTTTGGCCGCGTGTTTTTTTCAGTCATCGTTGCGTGCTTCTTTTCCCTTGTGTCGCCATGCGCTTTGTTCGCCCAGTCGGATTCCGAATCGACCGAGTATGATTCCGATTGGTTTTACGACAAGCTTATAAAATCCGTGAGTTTCAAGGGGTTGGAGAATACGGACAAGAAGGACTTGGATGGAATAACAAACAGCTATATAGGAAGAAGGTTCACCGACGAGGTTTTCTCCGACCTCGTGGACAGAATCTACGCTCTTGACCTCTTCGACGAGGTGAGCCCGCAGGCCCTTCCTGGAGACTCCAAAAGGAGTACGGTGGCGATTGTCTTCAGCGTCAAGGAGAAGCCGTCCGTGAGGAGGATAACTTTCCAGGGCAACAACCAGGTCAGGACGGCCGAGTTGAAGGAGGCAATCTCCATAAAAGAGAAGGACATTTTCGTGAGCGACAGGCTTTTGTCGGACGAGAGGGCCATCAGGTCTTTGTACATAGAGAAGGGCTTCACCAACGTCAAGGTTTCTTCTTCGTCCAGGGAGACCGAGAAGGGCGTCGAAGTTTCTTTCGTTGTCGACGAGGGGCGCTCTACCGTAATCACTGAAATCAAATTCTCTGGCAACAAAATCTATTCCGAGAAGACTTTGAGGAGGCAAATCAAGCTCAAGAAGGTCAGCAAGCTCGGAGTCATATCGAAGGGCGCGTATCAGGATTCAACGCTTGAGGCCGACAAGGTGGCAATCCAGCAGTACTACATGGACGGCGGCTACATGGACGCCGTGGTGCTGAATGTCGGAAAGGAAATTTCAGTCAACGAGAAGAAGAACAGGGACGAGATGACAATCACCTTCTATATACAGGAGGGAAGCCAGTACAAGTACACCGGAGTGGAATTTGTGGGAAACCAGATTTTCGACGACGAGAAGCTCAATTCGATGATGAAGATAAAGGCCGGCGATGTGTTCAACCAGACGAAGGTCATGGGAAGCTTCTCTTCCATAGCCGACTTGTACTACGAGAACGGCTACACTTCAAACCGATTCGAACCGATTGTGTCGAAGGATGCCGAGGAGAAGACGGTCTTCTACACATTCAGAATCAACGAGAGTGTCAGAAGCCATGTTGAGAGTGTTTCGATAAAGGGAAATTCAAAGACCAAGGAATATGTCATAAAGAGGGAGATTCCGATTGAGGACGGAGACGTGTTCTCTAAGACTAAGATAACCACAGGTTTGAGGAACCTCTACAATCTCCAGTATTTCAGCGCGGTCGTTCCTGAAATTGTTCCTGGTTCTGAAGAGAATCTTGTGAATCTGGTCTTTTCCGTGGAGGAACAGTCCACAACTTCAATCGAATTCGGCGTCACGTTCTCCGGTGTGTCCGACCCCGACGATTTGCCGTTCGCCTTGTTCGCAAAATGGCAGGACTCGAACTTGAGGGGCTCTGGAAAGTCGCTTTCCGTCTCAACTTCAATCGCGACTTCTTCGCAGTCTGTCAGCCTTGGCCTTTCGGAGAACTGGCTTTTTGGACTTCCGGTGAGCGCGTCCATCAGCACGAGCTTCGCCCATTCATCTTTGAGCGCGCTCAGGCTCGCCATAGACGGCGACGGAAATGTCGACGACGACTCTTACTACATGGACTACGAGCAGTGGAAGTGGTCTCTCGGCTTCTCTTTGGGAAGAAGGTGGACTCCCGACTTTGCAATCATCTCCACCGCTGCCGGTGTCACGGGAAGCTTGAAGAACAACATCTACGACGAGAATTTGCTGATTCCTCTCGACACTTCCGTCAGTGAGTACGCGAACAGGTGGGGCTGGCAGAATTCTGTATGGACTTCGTTCTCCATGGACGGAAGAAACATCAACTACGACCCGTCTTCGGGCTGGTTCTTCAGCGAAAAACTCACTTGGTACGGTCTTACGCCTATCGAGTCCGAGTTCTTCCTGAGGACGGACACGAAACTTGAAAAATACTTCACGCTCTTCGACATTCCTGTCACCGAGTCTTGGAACTTCAAGCTTGTGCTTGCCGGCTACACTGGACTTTCCTTGCTCTTCCCGGCGTTCGAGTCTGGAATCGGAGACACGAGCAAGCTCTACATCGACGGAATGTTCAATGGACGCGGCTGGACCAGCATCTACAACGACGTGCGCGGCAAGGCGATGTGGAACACGAACATAGAATTGAGGCTGCCTGTCGTGACCGGAATCCTGGCTCTCGACTGGTTCGGGGACGCCGCGGTCATCAAGGACGAGCCTAGGGACTTGTTCCACGACTTGAGCGTGGAGGACTTCTACTTCAGCACGGGTCCTGGAATCCGCTTCACAATCCCTCAGTTCCCTCTCAGGCTTCTTTTCGCCAACACCTTCCAGGTTGTCGATGGAAGTGTCGAATGGAACAGCAAGTGGAAATTCGTTCTCTCATTCTGTATAACTAACAAATAAGCCAGTCAATTTTTTTGGATTTTTTAGAGGTTTTTATGAAAAAGATTTTTTTGCTTCTTGCGCTTTCGGTCGCGGCCGCTTTTTCGCTGTCTGCCCAGGCGCAGCAGATTACAAGGTTCGGGGTTGTCGATACGGCGAAAGTCTATCAGGCCTATTTCAAGAATTCTTCCCCGATGAGGAATTACGAGGCCAAGAAGGCTGAGTTCCAGTCTGAAATCAACGCGAGGGCGGATGAAATCAGAAACTTGAGGTCCCAGAAAAATTCAGCGTCGCTTGCGGGTGACGAATCCGAGATTTCCCGTCTGGACAGCGAGATTGCTAAAAAGACCGAGAGCCTCACAGAGTATACGAAGTCGAAGAATTTGGAACTTGAGAATCTCAAAAACAGCATGCAGTCTTCCAACGAATTCTACACGAAACTCTACAAGGTCATAGAGCGCGTGGCGGAGAACGAGGGCTTCACTATGATTCTGAGTTTGCAGCAGAACAACGGAATCCTTTGGTACAGCACTTCGGTGGACGTGACGGAGAAGGTGATTTCCGAGCTGAATTTGAAGTGATTTTTCCGTTTTGATTTTTTTTGTGAGAGTTGGGAGAATGTCTCTCGACTCTTTTTTTTGTTTTATCGAAGGTTTTTGGAGGATTTTTATGGGACGCAGCAAGGATAGTGTCGTGGCGGGAAATGTTCAGAGCAGGGGGGCGTCCACGGAAGACACTCCGCTGATGAGACAGTACCAGTCGATAAAGGACGAATACAAGGATGATATTCTCCTTTTCAGGCTTGGCGATTTTTACGAGATGTTCAACGACGACGCCATCGAGATTTCCAGGCTGCTCAACCTGACGCTGACCCACAGGGGCAGCCAGCCAATGTGCGGAATTCCGCACCATGCCGCGAAAAGCTACATATCCCGGATGCTGCGTTGCGGAAAGAAAGTCGCCGTCTGCGAGCAGGTTTCTGAGCCGACTGGAAAGGGGCTGACGGAAAGGAAGGTCATAGAGGTCATAACTCCGGGAACTGCGGTTGACGGAGCCTACATCGACGGCATGTTCAACAATTTCGTTTCCTGTGTCGTGGTCCAGGGGGGATTGACGGGCTTTTCCTTCATAGATGTTACGACCGCCGACTTTTTCGCGACTTCATGGAAGACTTCGGAGATGGAGGAGGCTCTTTCCAAGGAAATCGGCCGCTGCCGCCCGAAGGAAATCCTGCTTCCCGATTCGCTCAGGAAAAACGAAATCGTTCAGCGCGTGCTTTCGTCGAGCGAGAATATTGCGGTATCCTTCTATCCTGATTGGAATTTCGACTCGAAGAAATCGTTCAAGCGGCTTACAGAGCAGTTCAAGACGCAGAACCTCAAGTCCTTCTCCCTTTCGGAGGATTCCCCGGAGGTGGCTCCCGCCGGCTTCTTGGTCGACTACATCCAGAAAAACACGATAACCAGCACTCCCCATATCGCTTCGATAAAAGTCTACCGCGACAGCGAATTCGTCATGATGGACGATTCTTCAAGGCGCAATCTTGAGATTGTGTCGAACTTGAGGGACGGCTCTTCGCAGTTCACTTTGCTTGAGGTTGTCGGAAAAACGCAGACTGCAATGGGCAAGCGGCTTTTGCGCTCGTGGCTCTTGTATCCGCTCAGGGACGTCGGGAAAATCAGAGAGCGGCAGGACCACGTGGAGCTTTTCTTCAAGGACAGTTGGCTCACGGAATTCATACGGGAAAGATTCTCGAAGATACTGGACGTGGAACGCTTGGCGGGACGTGTCGCGATGGAGCGCGCCCATGCCAAAGATTTGCAGGCCCTCCGCGCAAGCCTTGACTCGTGGATTGACTGCGCCGAAAAGCTTTCGGAAGCGGGATTCTCTTCGTTCGACTTGAAAATCGCCCGGCAAATTTCAGACCTCGTTTCAAATTCGATATTGGACGACCCCGCCACGTCATTGACTGAGGGCCGCATAATAAAGGATGGCTGGTCCAGCGAACTTGACAACTACAGGAACCTCCACGACAACGCCAACAAAATCCTCGAGGAGTATGCGGCCGAGGAGCAGCGCAACACCGGAATCGCGAATCTCAGAATCAAGTACAACAATCTTTCTGGCTACTACATCGAAATCACGCACGGAAAAGCCGACAAGATTCCTGAACATTTCATAATGCGCCGCTCGATGACGAATGCCGACAGATTCACCACCAACCGCCTGCAGGAGATTGAGCAGAAAATAAACGATGCGGCCGGAAAAATCGTTGAAACCGAGAAGAGCCTTTTCATCGAGATTCGGTCCAAAATTGGAAACTACATTTCCTACCTGCTCGATACCGCAAGGAACATCGCCTACGTGGATGTGACTTCCTCCCTCGCGAGTTCCGCAGTGCTGAACGGCTGGGTGCGGCCACTGGTCGATGACGGGGACGAGCTTCTGATAAAGGGCGGCCGGCATCCTGTCGTCGAGGCGCACATGCCTGCCGGAGAATTTGTTCCGAACGATTTGTCGGTTTCGTCTGCGGCGGATTCTTCCGAAGCTTCCTTCTGCTTGATAACTGGACCGAACATGGCCGGAAAATCGACCTACCTCCGGCAGACCGCCCTTCTTGTCCTGATGGCGCAGGTTGGTTCGTTCGTGCCGGCAGAATCCGCCCGCATCGGAGTCGTGGACAGAATTTTCTGCAGGGTGGGGGCGAGCGACAACCTGGCGAAAGGGGAGTCGACCTTCCTGGTCGAGATGACGGAGACCGCCTACATCCTCAGGGGGGCTACGAGAAAGTCCCTCGTGATAATGGACGAGGTCGGGCGGGGAACTTCCACGGAGGACGGTCTTTCAATCGCATGGGCCGTGTCCGAGTATCTTTTGAACACCCTCAAGTGCAAGACCCTTTTTGCGACCCACTACCACGAATTGACCCGCATGGAGCACGCGTCGTTGAAACTCATGTGCATGGCGGTTTCGGATGAGGACGGCAAAGTGGTCTTCCTCAGGAAAATAAAGGAAGGTGCGAGTGAAAATTCCTACGGAATCCATGTGGCTTCTTTGGCCGGAATCCCGGATTCTGTCATAAAGAGGGCGAACGAAATTCTCTCGGGTCTCCAGAAAGCCGCGGAGACTGGGAGCGGTGTCGTAATAGAGACGTCCAGTGAGAGTGCCGACGACAATCCGAAGCTTTCTTTGACCATGCCAGGTCTTTTCTCCGAGGAGGAGCTTGTTTTGGAGGAAATCCTTTCAATCGATACCGATGAAATCACAGCCAAGCAGGCATTGCAGTTGATTGACCGATGGAAGATGGAACTGTCCAAGCGGTAGGTGTCTTTTGAAGAAAAAAAGCGCTTGGATAACAGAAAATTATTGAATTCGCGGCGGATTTTTTGCAGAAAACGAAAAAAAAGCGATAACTAGGTTGTGTATGAGTTCAATTGCTGTTTCGTCAAAGTTCTCGAATCCGCTTTTTGATTTCTTGATGCGGACTCTCTTCTTTGTCCGGTGCCTTTTTTCTTTTTTCCTCGGCGGCGAGCGTTGCTTGTGCTGTGGAAAAATGACGCTTGTCGCGCCTTTGTGCGGACGGTGTTCCAGTCGTTTTTTGCACCTAGCCTCCAGTTCCGGGCGGAGCTGCGGAGTCTGCGGAAAGCCTCTCGTAAGTGAAATCGGACTTTGCACTGCATGCAGGGACTCTCGCGTCGTGAAAACGGCCGACAGGATTTTTCCGATTCAAACGTATCGACTCTGGAAGAAGAATTTGCTTTTTTCATGGAAGATGCAGGAGAAACGGAGCCTGTCGCCATTTTTCGCGGCGGCTGTCGAAAAGAAAATCAGGCTTGTAGAATCCGAGCTTGGTTTTGAAAATCTGCCCGTGGTTCCCGTTCCGCCGCGTCCCGGAAAAATCAGGTCCGTCGGCTGGGATCAGATTGACGAACTCTGCTTTTATCTGCACTTGGGCTATGGGCGGAAGATATTGCCTCTCCTTGAGAGAAAGTCGAAAGTCCAGCAGAAAAAACTCGGCAGGGGGCAGCGTTTGGAGACTATAGGTTCGTCGTATTTTCCTGTAAATGAGAAAAAGTTTCAAAAAATCCTGTCGGCTTCTTCCTGCGGAAAAATCCCAAAGTCTGTAATCCTCCTTGACGATGTCATAACGACTGGGGCGACTTTGGAGGACTGTTCCATAATATTGAAAAAAATGGGCGTGGCCGGCGTCTATTGTGTCACCCTGTTCATTGTCGCATGACCTTGCCACGGCTTGTGCCGCCCAAAATATCTTTGCTTTTTGGTCTTTAGTCGGATATACTGATTCAATATAACTTTAGAAGAGGTCTAGTTATTTATGGAAAAAGAAGAGATTGTAGGATATACAATCGAAGAAGCCGTCGCTGAGGCTCGTCGATGCTTGAATTGTCCTAAACCCTTGTGCCGGACTGGCTGCCCTATCGAAAATGAGATTCCGGCTTTCAACCATGCTGTTTCTGTTGGAAATTTCGGTGAGGCTTTTGAAATAATCTCAAGGAAAAGCAATTTGCCGGCCATTTGTGGCCGTGTTTGTCCACATGAGAACCAGTGCGAAGGCCATTGTGTCCTTGCTAGATCTGGAAAGGGCATCAAAGTCGGCATGATTGAGCGTTTCGTCGCTGATTTCGAGGCCGAAGCTAAATTCGCTAAAGACGCAAAAATCGTAAAGACTGATGGAAAGGTCGCCGTCATCGGTTCAGGCCCTGCCGGTTTGACTGTAGCCGGAGATTTAGCTCGCAAGGGATACGACGTCACTGTTTACGAAGGCGAGAGCGAGCCGGGCGGTGTCCTGCTCTATGGAATCCCTGAATTCCGCCTTCCAAAGGACGTTGTACGCAGGACGACCAAGAAAATCGAAGAGCTTGGCGTGAAATACATCACGAACACAATGGTCGGCGAGGACATCACGGTCGAGGAGATGTTCAAGAACGGATTCGACGCTGTGTTCATCGGTACGGGAACCGCGCTTGCACGTTCTCTCGATTTGCCGGGAAAGGATTTGACTGGTGTAATCCAGTCGAACTATCTCCTCCGCATGGTCCGCCTGTATCAGGACGGAAATGTGGAGAAGGACGAGGTTCCTGTGAAGGAGGGCGACAAGGTAATCGTCATCGGTGCTGGAAATGTCGCCATGGACGCCTGCAGAACTGCTGTGCGCATGAAGGCCGCTTCTGTGACCGTCGCGTACAGGAAGACTGTCGCCGACATGAAGGCCGCGAAAGCCGAGTACGACGGAGCCTTGAGCGACGGCGTTGAATTCAAGTGGGAGCACGCTCCTCTCGAGTTCGTCGGCGAGAACGGACAGGTCACAGGACTCAAGTGCAAGACTCCTGAGGGCGAGGTCGTTCTTCCGGCCAACAAGATTCTCCTTGCGATTGGCTCTAGGCCTGCCGCCAGAATCTTGAACACGACAGAGGGAATCGACGTGGACGAGTCCGGCTATGTGATAACGAAGCAGAAGCCGTACGGAATGACGAGCCGCCGCGGAATATTCGCCGGTGGAGATGTCGTCCACAAGCCTGCGACGGTCGTTCTCGCCATGCGCGAGGCAAAGAAGGTCGCAGAGGGAATCTCTCAGTTCCTTGAGGCGAAAAAACTTCTCGGCGAATAGACTTGTGCGATAAATGTGTTATCGTTCTTGTCAGATGAAATTGTAATTGAAAATCACGGTCGCTGAATTTTCCGTGGTCGGCAGTTTGAATCTTATAGTTGTTTCTGATTGCCGTTCCACGATTC
>CAMHLH010000096.1 GCA_946185925.1 uncultured Treponema sp. | reverse complement strand
CCCCGCTTCCGCTCGTTTCTGCCATTGCACTGTGAAAACTCGACTTTCGCCCTAAGAAGTTTCTTAGTCCGCCAAAATCTTCATCACTTCGCCGACAGCTTCCTGCACTTTTTCCGGGTCTGCGATGAGCGTCTTTTCTGGGATTGGGGCGGCTTTCTTGTAGCTTTCAGGAATCGAAGCGTTCTTGTTCACCGGGTACATCCACTGCGTCAGAGGGAGCGCGTTCTGGCCTTCCTCGCTCGTGAGGAAATCGATGAATGCCTCTCCGCCGGCTTTGTTCGGAGCGTTTTTCAGCAGAGCCACCCCCTCGACCTGCCAAGAGTGCCCCTCTTCAAAGACGAGAGCCTGCTTGTCGTCGCCCTCGCCGTATTCCACATGGTACGCCGGGCTTGTCGTGTAGCTTATGACGAGCGGAGCCTCTCCCTTCGTGAACGAGCCGTATCCTGAACTCCAGCCGGGAGCCATCGTCAGAATGTTCGGCTTGAGCTCTTTCCAATAGTCCAAAACCTTGTCGCCGAAAACCGAGACTGTCCACGCGACGAATCCGAGTCCCGGTGTCGAAGTCCTTGGGTCCATCAAGATGATTTTCTTCTCGTATTCGGGCTTCGTGAGGTCTTCGAGTGAAGCCGGCGCGGCGACGTTCGATTTCGTGTCGAAAATCATGGCGAAGTGGCTGTAGTCGTACGGAGTCACGAAATTTCCGCTTTCCTGCAGTGCCTCGAACATTTCCGCTGGAATCGAGTCGGCATTCTTCGTCTTGTATTCTTCGAGTATGCCCTCTTCGATTGCCTTCTTTGAAATGTTGTTGTCCAACCCGACGATGACATCTGCCTTCACGTCGTTCTTTTCGAGGATTGCCCTGCTCAAGACTTGAACAGCGTCTCCGCAGTCCACGAAATTGACTTTGAACCCCGTCTTCTCCTCGAATTTCTTCGAAAGCTCAGGGCCAGGTCCCCATTCTCCCACGAAACTGTCGTATGCGTAGACAGTGATTTCTTTTGAAGAGGCATTTTCTGCATCCTGCTTGGCTGTTTTTTTGTTGCAAGATGAAAATGCGAAAGGCAACGCAAATGCAAATGCGATGGTGATGATTTTTATGGTTGATTTTTTCATAGTTTTTAAATTATACCGATAATGAAATATGTTTTCAGTCAAAAAAAATCTAATTGCAGTCGCATTGACTTTCTCTTCTGCTTTGATGGCTTTTTCCGGCGAATTCAGGGATAAAATGGCCTTCGATTTCGGAATCGGAGCTGGAGGCGCACGCTACGGGGATTCTTCCACTCGCGAAATGATTTCCGAAGTCTCCGGCAACCACCAGATTGTGTTGAACACGAACGCTGTTTTTCTCTATCCGCTTGAGAAGAGGATTTTTGTCACCGGAGGATTCGACTCCGTTTTCGACATCTGTTGGGGCGGTGGGGAGAGCATTTTCCTTTGGGATTATTCGTTCACTGTCGGATTCAGATTCTACCCGAACCTCGCCGGAATCTGCTTCGATGTAGACTACGCACTCGGAAGAAGGACGGATTTCTACGATTTGGAGATTGACGGGGAAAACGTCGACGGCAATGAAAGCACTGGTTGGGGCAACGGATTCATCATCGGGCTTGCGTATGATTTCTCCTATCACACAAATTCCATCGCCCCCGAAATTTCGTTCAACTGGAAGCACATGCCGAGAGGCGGTTCCAGCGACAACTATCTGAATTTGAACATTCGATTGAAAATATAGAAGATTTAGAAGATTTCGTATGAAGATAATAACTGAGGGAAGCCTTCCGGAGATTCCTGAGCCTATTTCCGAACATTCTCCTTCCGAGGTCGCTCTTGCGGTTGATGTCGGAACCACGACGGTTGCGGTCGTGGCCTGGTCTCTTTCGTCGAGGAAAATCCTTTCGATTGTGGCGGAGAAAAACGCCCAGTCGAAATACGGCTCCGACGTCATAAACAGGATTGACTCTGCGATGAAACTTCCTTCGGGCGAGAAAATCCTGCACGACTGCCTGATGACGCAGCTCGAAAAAATGTTCGCCTCGGCTTTGTCCTTGTCCTCCCAGAAAATGCCGAGGGGCTTCCGTCCCCATGTAAAAAAAATCGTAGTCACCGGAAATTCCACGATGCTGAGTTTCGCCGCCGGAGTGTCTGTTGAGGGCTTGGCCGCGGTTCCTTTCACTCTCGCTTCCAAATTCGATTTCTCGGTCGCTTGGAAAGAGCTTTCTTCATCAAAAGCTTCCGTGGTTCCTTCCGATGCCGAAGTCTATTTTCCTCCGGTCGTCGGTGCTTTCATCGGAGCCGACACTGTGTGCGCCATGCTCGCTGCCGGTTTCGATTTGGATGCCGAAAATCCGTTCCTTCTGGCCGACATCGGGACGAATTCGGAGATGGCGCTTTTCGTTCCAGCTTCATCTTCCGCTCCCGCCCGCATACTTTGCACGTCAGCGGCGGCAGGGCCTGCTTTCGAGGCCGCCAACATTTCGTGCGGCATGCCTTCCGTGAACGGTGCCGTCGACAAGGTTAAAATCGACGGTGGAAAAATCTCTGTGCGCACGATTGGAAACTCCCCCGCCAAGGGAGTCTGCGGTTCCGGCCTGATTTCTTCCGTCTCGGAATTTCTCAAAAACGGCATGGTTGACAGCCACGGTACAATCGAAGAAAAAAAGTGCGGACTTGGCGTTGATTCTCCCGGCTCAAAAATCGATTTGACCGAATCCGTTTCGATTTCACAGAACGACATCAGAAACCTCCAGTTGGCGAAATCCGCGGTTAAGACAGGTCTCGACCATCTGCTCTCGCGTTTTGAATCTCTCTCTGCAAAAAAAATCTCCGGGCAAAAGATGCGCTTTTTTCTTGCGGGCGGCTTCGGTTCCAGAATCGACTTGGACGAGTCTGTCAGAATCGGCCTCCTTCCATCTTCTCTTTCGGGCGATGTTTCGCAGATTGGGAACGCAGCACTTTTTGGGGCTTCCGCTCTGCTTTTTTCAGAAAAGCTCAAGGAAAAAGCCCGTTTGCTCTCAAAGAAATCCACCCAGATAAATTTGGCCGCAGTTCCTGATTTTCAACAAAAATTTCTTGGGAACATTGATTTTGAATTTGCCTCAATCCCCTAAAATAAGGGCTTCATGCAAAAAATCTCCAAAATCTCGAAAATCTCCAAGTTTGACAATGAAAAATCGATACGTTAATATGAGAATGAATTTTTGTTAGCCATTTTATGGTTTTCATTGATTCACAGGAGATTAAAATGCCACAAATAATTTTGTACATTGGTCTTCCTGTTCTTGGAATTGTTCTTGGATGGATTATTCGCTGGATTTATGCCAGATTTCAACTATCTGCGTCAGAACAAAAAGCTGAACGCATTCGGCAGGACGCTGTAAAGGAAGCAGAAGCACAGAAGAAAGAAATTTTGTTGGAAGCAAAAGATCAACTCATTCGTGAACGAAACCAGCAGGAGCGGGAAAACCGTGACAGGCGGTCTGAACTTCAAAAAGATCAGGCGCGTGTCAACAAGAAAGAGGAGCTGGTCGACAAACGAGCAGCTGAGTTCGACAAGAAAGAGAAGGATTACGAGTCCAAAGTCTCTGCCCTCAAGGAAAAGGAAAAGGTTCTTGAGCAGCAGGAGGAGACGTACAGGCAGGAGCTTGAGCGCATCTCCGGGCTTTCGGCTCAGGAGGCGAAGAACCTCATAATCCAGAGCCTTGAGTCCGAGGCGAAGCACGACGCCCAGGTTCTTTTGAACAAGATTGAGCAGGACGCCCAGCTTTCGGCCGAGAAAAAGGCCCAGGAGATTCTTGTCACGACGATTCAGAGAATCGCGACGGAAACGACGAGCGACGTGACGGTCGCCACAGTCTCTCTTCCGAGCGACGAGATGAAGGGAAGGATTATCGGCCGCGAAGGCCGCAACATCAGGACGCTTGAGACGCTGACGGGTGTGGACATCATCATCGACGACACTCCTGAGGCCGTCGTCATAAGCTGTTTCGACCCGGTCCGCAAGGAAATCGCCAAGCAGGCTTTGGAGCGTCTTGTCACGGACGGACGAATCCACCCGGCCAGAATCGAGGAGATTGTCCAGAAGGTCACGCGCGAGATTCAGCAGAAGATTTACGAGGAAGGAGAGAAGGTTCTCTTCGAGCTTGGAATCCACAACATGAATCAGGACGGCGTTCGTGCGCTCGGTCGCCTGTATTTCAGGACGAGCTACGGCCAGAATGTTCTTACTCATTCGAAGGAAGTCGCCGAAATCGCCAGCCTTCTCGCCACCGAGGTCGGAGCCAACAGGGAGCTTGCCAAGAGAGCCGCCCTTCTTCACGACATCGGAAAGGGAGCCGAGAACGACAGCGACCAGAACCACGCGGAGGTCGGAGCCGACATGGCGCGCAAGATGGGGGAGAGCGCGAGCGTCATAAACGCGATTGCCGCCCACCACAACGATTGCGAGCCTGAGACTTTGGAGGCCGTTCTCGTGCAGATTGCGGACGCTATAAGCGCGGCTCGTCCGGGTGCAAGACGCGAGACTGTGGACAACTACGTCAAGCGTCTTGAGAATCTTGAGGAAGTTGCCGAGAAGTTCCCCGGCGTGGACAAGGCGTTCGCCATCCAGGCCGGTCGCGAGCTTCGTATCCTTGTCAACAACGAGAAGATTCCGGACGGAGACGTCAAGGATTTGGCGCAGAAAATCGCCAAGCAGATTGAGACCGATTTGCGCTATCCTGGCAGAATCAAGCTGACCATGATTCGCGAGACTCGAATTGTGGAATACGCAAGGTAAAAAATGTCGGACTTTTCCGGCAAAAATGAACCCGAACTTGAAAAAGTTCGGGTTTTTTTGTTCTCTCACATGTGGAAGTTTTCTCCAAGGTAAATCTGCCTGGCTTCGGGGTTTTCGATTATCTCCGCCTGGCTTCCAGAAACGAGAACCTCGCCCTTGTTCACGATGTACGCCCGTTCCGTGATTTCGAGCGTGTCGCGCACGTTGTGGTCGGTTATCAGGATTCCGATGTTGCGCTCGGATAGGTGCTTTATGATTCCCTTGATGTCGGCGACCGCGATTGGGTCGATTCCTGCGAACGGCTCGTCTAGGAGGAGAAATTTCGGCTCTATCGCCAGCGAGCGGGCGATTTCTGTTCGCCTTCTCTCGCCGCCGCTCAGCGTGAAGCCCTGCTGCTTTCTTATGTGCCCGATGTGGAACTCGTCTATGAGATTTTCCAGCATCTCCCTCTTTTCCGCCCTGGAAAGGTCGTTTCTCGTCTCCAGAATCGCCCAGATGTTCTCTTCGACCGTTAGTTTCTTGAAGATGCTCGCCTCCTGCGGAAGATAGGAGATTCCGAGCCGTGCCCGCTTGTACATCGGAAGCGACGTTATGTTCTCCCTGTCAAGCATGATTCTTCCGGCCGTGGGCTTGTGGAAACCTACGACCATGTAGAAGCTTGTCGTCTTTCCGGCTCCGTTCGGCCCCAAAAGCCCCACGATTTCTCCCGAGTGGACTTCGAAGTAGACGCTGTTCACCGCGGTCTTCTTGCCGAACACTTTTTTCAACTCCTCGGCTTTCAGGACGTGCGATTCTCCGTTTTGATTTTCCGGTTCTTCGTTTTCGCCACTTGCGGATTCTTCTGATTGTTCCGAGCCGTCTTCGTCTGCCGTTTCACCGTCTCCGCGCTGTTCGGCATCGCGTTCCGTCGTATCGGAATTTTCCGTTGTGCCGCCCGATTCTGCCGATTCTCCGTCTCCGCTCTGTTCGGTCTCGCCCTCTGCCGTGTCGGATGTCTCTGTCGGCTCGTTCGGCTCGTTCGATTCAGTTCCGTCGGCTTGGAGTTCCTCCGCAGCTTTCGCTTCCGCATGTTTTTTTTCAATGCGGGCTTCTTCAAAATCCGCTGCTTCCGCCTTCTGCTGCTCGCTCTCTTTCTTTTCGATTTCGCTTCCGCCGTCTTTTTTCTCTTCGTCTGTCATTCTACTGCTTGCCTTCTTTCTCTTCTGTTGCCGAGCCTGCCTCTTCTTCCTTCTTTGTGTCCGTCACGGAGCCGCTCACCCGGCCGTCCAGCGTGATTTCGTTCGTGTCCAGGTTCAGCGAAATTTCCTGCGCCCTGAAGGTGTCCTCTCCCTGGGTGATTTTCGGGTTGCCGCTCATGTCCAGCGTCTGCTCTTTTTTCCTGTAGATTGCGTGCGCCGATGTGCAGGTGTTGTCCTTCTGCAGAATCTTCACCCCGATTTGCATGAGGGCGACTTCCGTGTTCTGGTTGTATTCGATTATTTGGGCGTCGGCGGTCACATCGTTCTTTTTGTCCACCATTTTTACGGAGTCTTCAAGGTAGGCGATTTTTGTGGTCCGGTCGTACCTCATCTTTCCGCAGGTGAAGGTCATCTCGCTTTCTGTGTTCAGTCCGTCGACGTTGCCCTCGGCTGTTATGTAGCGGAAGTTGTCGCCGCTCATCGTTATGTTCTCGGCCTTGATTTCCATTGTCTCCGTCTGCACGAACGCGTTTCCGATGAGCTTTGTCGTGTCGGATTTGCTTCCGTTGCGCCCTGTCATGTAGTCGGCGCGGAAGTTGATTTTTTCCGAATTGGCGTTCAGCAGAGCGAAAAGTGAAATTGTTGCCGTGATGAGTGTTTTTTTGGTTTCTTTCATTGTTTTTTGTCGCCGTCCGGTTCAGTCCGCTTTTTCTCGTCCTCGTTTTCCGTTTCGATTTCCCCTGCCACGTCCCGGTCGAACGCGAACGTCTTGCTCACTCCGCTCGCGCTGAATCCGATTCCTTCCATGTCGATGTCGTTCCGCTTTATCGTCACTTTCTGGTCGATTCCGCTCGTTATCTGCTCGTTCTTCTTGTCGAAGTTCAAGCTGTCGGCCTCTATCTTCATGTCCTCGGAAATCATGTCCATTTTCACGTCGCCAAGAAGGATGTAGCGTTCTTTTACGGTGTCGGCCGAAATCATGTCGCAGCTTCCGCTGGTTTCGTCCTTCCCCTCGTCGTCGAATGTCTTGAATTCAACGTTCTTCGCGAAGGAGAAGGAATCCGCCTTGTACTGCTCGATTTTTTCCGCGTTCATCTTTATCTTCTTTTTGTTCTTCTCGATTTTTGTGAATTCGGCGTTCGTGAACGTGAATTCTGGATAGGAACTTTCAGGAGCCTCCTCTTTTTCGTATTCGAGAGAGCACGAAAAAAAGGAGAATGCGATTGCTGCTGCCACGAGCAAGTTTTTTAAATGTTTTTTGCTCGCGGTCATTTAGATTTCTTGTCGATTGCCGCGCCTATCAATGCCACGAAAAGCGGGTGCGGGTTTGTCGCCCTTGACTTGAACTCTGGATGGTACTGGACTCCGATTCCCCACGGGTGGTTCGTCCACTCGAAGGCTTCCGTTTGTCCGTCCTCTTCAGAGACTGCCGAGATGAAAAGCCCCTGCGACTCCATGTCGGCCGCATATTTCCTGTCGAATGTGTACTTTGAGCGGTGGCGTTCGCTGACGACTTCCTGCCTGTAGATTTCGAAAAGCTTGGATTCGGTGTTGATTTTCACGTTCGACGCTCCGAGCTTCATGATTCCAGAGGAAACGCTCGACTGCTCCTCCGGCAACGAGATTACGGCGTGCGTCGAATTCTGTATGAATTCGGTGGAGTCCGCGTCCTTCCACATCAGGAGTGAGCGGGCCGTCTCTATCGCCATGAGCTGCATTCCGAGGTCGATTCCGAGGAACGGAACGAGGTTCTCCCAGAAATCCCCTCTGCCCGTAGTTACCCGGAATGACGATAGCGTCTATGCCTTCGAATATCTTGTAGATTTCTGACGCCTCCGCCTCTTCGAGAGACTCCGCGTCGATTTTCTTGATTTCCACGTCCGCGTTGTAGTCCGTGACCGCCGCGTGGAAGAGGCTCTCGCGTACCGACTTGAAGCAGTCGTCGAGGTAGTCCTTCTTTCCGACCATCGCAACCGTGACTTTGCGCTCCGGCTTCTTGAGCTTCTCGACGAACGTCTTCCACGGTTTGATGTCTGGAGTCCTGTCGGAGAGACCGAGCTTGTCCATGATTTTCTTGTCCATTCCCTGTTCGTGGAAGAGAATCGGAAGCTCGTATACTGACTTTTCGATGTCTGTTGACGTGAACACGGAGCCTACTCCGACGTTGCAGAACATGGCGATTTTCTTCCTCATGTCCTCGTCGATGAGCCTGTCGCACCTGCAGAGGAGGATGTCCGGCTGGATTCCAGTCTCCTGCAGCTTCTTCACCGACTGCTGTGTTGGCTTGGATTTCAGTTCACCGCCTATGATTGTCGGAATCAGAGCCATGTGGATTGTCATGCAGTTTGATTTGCCGAGCTCGTGCGAGAGCTGGCGCGCGACTTCGAGGTACGGAATCGACTCTATGTCCCCGACCGTTCCGCCGATTTCGACGATAACCACGTCGGCTCCCGTTTTTGAGCCCATCGCAAGGATTCTGCGCTTGATTTCGTCGGTTATGTGCGGAATCACCTGGACCGTGCGTCCGTTGAACCTGCCCGCGCGCTCGTTCCTGATTACGGCCTCGTAGACTTTTCCGATTGTGACGAGGTTTTCGTTTGTGAGCTTCACGCTTGTGAACCTTGCGAAATTTCCTAAATCCGAGTCAGTCTCCGCTCCGTCCTCTGTTACGAAAACTTCTCCGTGCTGGTAGGGACTTATCGTTCCCGCATCGATGTTGATGTAGGGGTCGCACTTCATCATTTCGATTTTCAATCCGCTTGATTCGAGAAGGCTTCCAATCGCCGCTGTAGCGACACCTTTTCCCAGACTAGAACACACACCGCTTGTCACAAGAATAAATTTACTCATAATTCTTTGATTCTATCATCAAAATTGTCGATTCTCAATAAATCTGGGTGTCTTTGAAGCCGATGAGTTATAATAGG
>CAMHLH010000095.1 GCA_946185925.1 uncultured Treponema sp. | reverse complement strand
AAGTTTTCTAAAATATGCGCTATTTGCTTGAAAGATTCAGACATTTCAAATATAGTGATAATCCACTTCAATTAATCTAGTTCTAGTTTCATTTGCAAAAAATAGAATGTCGGAAGGGCGTTTGTTTAAAATCTGAAATCAAAACTATTATTTTAGGAATCAGCACAAGAATCTGCGTTTCAAGGGTAAAGCGTTTTTCACGATTGTGATGATTCCTCAGGGGAAATATCACATGGAAAATCCAGAATTGGAAGAACAGGGAACTTCGGTACCTGTAGAGATGGAAAACGCCGAGAGTCAGGGCGTTGTGGAATTTGATTCGGACGAGGTCGTTCCGTTCGGCGGGGAGAGTGATTCCTTGGCCGATGGCGACGATGGAAATGATTCGTTCGATGAGGAAGGAAATGTCGACGGCGAATCCTTGGACGAGGACGAAGACGATGATGAGGACGACGGAGAAATTTCCTTCGCCGATTTGGGCTTGGAGGATTTCGTCCTTTCAGCGATTGAGAAGAAGGGGTTCAAGACACCTTCTCCAATCCAGGTGCTCGCGATTCCCCGCTTGTTGAACGGAGATGCGAACATCATCGCGAAGGCAAGGACCGGCACTGGAAAGACTGCCGCGTTCGGTCTTCCAATCGTGCAGCGGATTCACGAAGAGTCCGACCATGTGCGTGCGCTCGTGCTTGAGCCTACGAGGGAGCTTGCGATGCAGACTTGCGCGGAGCTTCAGTCGTTCTCTTCCTCAAAATATCCGAGGGTTGCCGTCCTCTACGGCGGAGCCTCATACGGCGAGCAAATCCGCTCCCTCAAAAGGGGCGTGGAGATTGTCGTGGGAACTCCGGGCCGTGTCCAGGACCATCTTGAAAGGGGCACCCTCAAACTCGACAACATCGACTACTTCATCTTGGACGAGGGCGACGAGATGCTCGACATGGGCTTCGTCGACGATATCGAGAACATTTTTTCCAAGGCGAACCCGGCTGCCCGCATCCTCCTTTTCAGCGCGACGATGCCGAAGCCGATTCTCCGCATCGCCGAGCAGTTCATGGGCGACTACGAGGTTTGCGAGGAGGAGGGCTTCGTGGAGGAGCCGCTTCTCATAGAACAGAAATACTGGTTCGTGAGGGAGTCCGACAAGGTCGAGGCTCTCGTCCGCCTCATCGACATGTCGCCGAATTTCTACGGTGTCGTGTTCACACAGACGAAGAACGATGCCGACAATGTTGCGAAGATGCTCGACGAGAGGGGCTATGACGCTGCGGCACTCCACGGCGATGTTCCTCAGGCGCAGCGCGAGAAGATTCTCGCCCGCTTCAGAAAGAGAAAGACGCGCGTGCTTGTCGCGACCGATGTGGCCGCTCGCGGAATCGACATTTCCGGCTTGACCCATGTCGTGAACTATTCTCTTCCGTTCGACGGAGCGACTTACGTCCACAGAATCGGGCGAACAGGACGCGCGGGAACTTCTGGAACGGCAGTCACGTTCGTGCGGCCTGAGGAGCGCAGAAAACTCGAATTCCTCAGGCACACTGTGAGGAAGGCGGCGAAGGGCGAGATGGCATACGAGGCTGTCCCTTCCGTGTCGAAAGTCCTCGAAGTCAAGCGCGCCCGCCTCTTGGACACCCTCAAAGTCCAGCTCGGTCTTGAGCGCGACCCTGCGGACGTTCCCGACGAGCCTTCGTACATCGGCGACAGGATGCCGGCCTCGGAGCTTTCTTCCGAGGCTGCCGAGAATGCGGAAACCCCATCATCTCTTCCTGATTTCGTTCCGAACCTCGTTGAAGCGGAGCCGGTCTTCGCCGAGATGGCAAAGAACCTCTGCGAGAACCAGGATGCGGTCGCCGTTTTGGCGGGCGTCCTTTCTGTGACCTATGGAAAGTCGCTCGACGAGTCCCATTACGGAGATGTCGCTGAAGTCGGCAACAACCGCGAAAGGAACGGAAGAAACGGAAGGTTCGGCGACAGGAATGGAAGGGGCGGCTTCAACGCCAACCAAAAGAGGCTCTTCGTTCAGCTCGGAAGGAAAGACGGCTTCAACGCCAAGGAAATCGCGAATTATTTCTCAGGCCTCCTCCACATACCTGGCAGGCAGGTGGACGGCATAAGCGTTTCTGAATCGTTCTCCCTCATATCGCTTCCTCGCGACCTCGCCGACAAGGTGATAGAGATGAGCAGACGCGATTCGACGATTCCCCACATCCACTTGGACACGAGGGGCGGCAACAGCGGCGGTTTCCGTGGCGGACGCGGATTCGGCGGTCGCGGTCAGGGCAACGGGCGCGGCTTCGACGGCGGAAGGAATTTCGGCGACAGGCGCGGTTCCGGTCCACGCTCAGGTTTCAGGGGCGCGAGGAGTGGCAGCGGAGACAACGCTCGTCCGCGCGTGCACACTCCGACTGAGCGCAGGGGAGCTTCCTCTTACAGGAAGCCTAGGCCGGGCGATGAATTCTAAAAGCCTATCGTCAAAGAACTAACAGGTCGAATGTCGAGTTTATGCATACCGTAGTTGCAGAAACAAGCTCCCAGCGGGGTTCTGCCATTGCACTGTGAAAACTCGACTTTCGCCCTAACAATATTTTCATTGGAATTTAAAAGGTTCATGGTCTAAACTAATTTCCATGAACCTTTTTAGCAAATTGACTTCGGGACTTGAAAGAAAGTTCAAAGTCTACACGGCCTTGTCCCCGCTGGCCATGGTGGGGGAAGTCCTCATGGAGACGACCATTCCGCTCGTGATGGCGAAAATCGTCGATGTCGGCGTTGAAAGCAGGGACATCGGCTTGGTGCTGCGTCTCGGCGGAATCATGGTCGGCATGGCCTTGTTCTCGCTTTTCTGCGGCTCTTCGTGCGGAAGGCTCTCATCTTTGGCGGCTTTCGGCTTTTCCAGAAATCTCAGGAGAAAGCTTTTCAGGCGCGTCCAGTCTTTTTCGTTTTCGAACATGGACAAATTCGGCACCGGTTCTTTGGTGACGAGACTCACGACCGACGTGACGAATGTGCAGAACCTCTACCAGAACTTGATTCGCACTGCCATCCGCGCCCCCCTCATGCTGACATTCGGGACTGTGATGGCGTTCCAGTTGAATTCAAAGCTCGCCTGCGTCTTCCTCGTGGCGATTCCCTTCCTCGCTTTTGTGCTCTCTTTGATTGCGTCCAAGGCTTATCCGAGATTCAGCGCGATGTTCAAGAAATACGACGCTTTGAACACTGTCGTGCAGGAGAACCTCATAGCGATACGCGTGGTGAAGTCTTTCGTGCGCGGGGACTTCGAGTGTGAGAAATTCGATTCGATTGCCGACGACTTGCGGAAGACCCAGGTCTCTGCCGAGAAAATCGTCATCTTGAACCAGCCGATAATGCAGCTGGTGGTCTATTCCTGCATAATAAGCGTCCTCTGGTTCGGTGGAAAGATGATTCTCTCCGGCGACATGCTGATGGGCGAGTTGATAAGCTTCCTCACCTACATAAACCAGATTCTGATGAGTTTGATGATGCTCTCGATGATTTTCGTGCAGTTCATCTTGAGCCGCGCGTCCGTCGCCCGAATCAGGGAGGTGCTGGACGAGGAGAGCGAGATAAAGAATGCCCAGGAGCCGAAGGGAAATGCCGCTTCCGCTTTCGACATCGAATTCGACCATGTTTCTTTCAGCTACAACAACGATTTGAACAACTGCGTGCTCTCCGACATCTGCCTTTCGATAAAGCAGGGTGCGACCGTCGGCATAATCGGCGGAACGGGAAGCTCCAAGTCGACTCTTGTCCAGTTGATTCCGCGGCTTTATGACGCAACTTCCGGCAGCGTGAGGGTCGGCGGCGTGGATGTCCGCGACTGGAAACTCGATGATTTGCGCGGAAAAATCGCCCTTGTTCTGCAGAAGAGCCTGCTTTTTTCGGGGACGATTGCGGAGAACTTGAGATGGGGAAACAAGAACGCAAGCTTGGAGGAAATCATAGAATCTTGCGTGGCGAGCGACGCGCACTCGTTCGTCTCGTCTTTCCCCGACGGCTACGACACCGTTCTGGGGCAGGGCGGCGTGAACTTGAGCGGCGGTCAGAAGCAGCGGCTCTGCATTGCCCGCGCTCTCCTGAAAAAGCCTGACATCCTGATTCTCGACGATTCCACGAGCGCGGTGGACACCGCCACGGATTTGAGAATCAGGAACGCTCTCAAAAAGTCGCTTCCTTCAAGCACGAAAATCATAATAGCCCAGCGCATAGCCTCGGTTCAGGACGCTGATTCCATAATCGTGATGGACGACGGCAGAATCGACGGAATCGGAACCCACGAAAATCTCCTTGAGACGAACAAAATCTACAGGGAAGTCTACGAATCGCAGATGTCGGAGAATTGAAAAATGCCACCAATAAAAATGAAAGGAACCCAGAGACCCAAGAACACTGGACGCACTATACTTCGCTTGTTTTCCTACATGGGACGCTTCAAGGCGTTGTGGCCCGTGGTCTTTTTCTGCGTCCTGCTCGGAGCCGCGGCCAATGTCGGCTGCACTTATCTTTTGAAGCCGCTCTTCAACGACTACATCGCGCCTTTCATCGGAAAGTCGGATGTGGATTTGTCCGGTTTCGTGAGGATGATTCTTTTGATGGCCGCAATCTACCTTTCCGGCGCGCTCTCTTCTTTTTTGAGTTCAAGGATTCTCCTCCATATTTCAACGAAGACCCTCTTCAACATAAGACGGGACCTCTTCCACCACATCGAGCGGCTTCCGCTCCGCTACCACGATTCAAGGCCTCACGGGGTCACGATGTCGCTTTTCACGAACGACACCGACACTCTCCGCGACATGTTCAGCCAGACGGTGCCGCAGCTTTTCACTTCTGTTTTCCAGATTGTGGGCGTTTTTGCGATGATGGTCGTCTTGAACCTTCCCCTCGCGGCCCTCATGGTCGTCACGGTCTCTTTGATAATGCTCATCTCGGCTAAAATCGGAACGCTCTCGGCGAGGGCTTTCAGGAGCCAGCAGAAGAACATCGGAAAGGTGAACGGCTACATCGAGGAATTGATTGAGGGACAGCGGGTGGTGAAAGTGTTCACTAGGGAGGAAGAGACCAACAAGCAGTTCGACATTTTGAACGACGAGCTTTGCGCTTCCGGGACTGCCGCGAACACCTACGCTTCGATTCTCGGACCCATCATGAACAATTTGAGCCACGTCCAGTACGCGCTTTCCGCCATATTAGGTTCCATTCTCGTGATAACCGGGCGGACTGACATCGGCACTGTGGCGAGCTTCCTGCAGTCGACGAGGAGCTTTTCCCGCCCGCTTTCGCAGATGAGCCAGCAGTTCAACTCCGTCTTGAACGCGCTCGCCGGCGCGGAACGCATTTTCGCGGCCATAGACGAGAGTGTGGAGGATGACGAGGGGGACGTGGAGCTTGTCAACGCCTGCGAGGTGCTTGATTCTGAAAAGAAGGCGCGTCTTGTCGAGAGCTTCGCGTTCACCGGGGAATGGGCTTGGAAGATGCCTTCGACGAATCAGCTCAAGAGATTGCGCGGCGATGTTGAATTCACCGATGTCGATTTTTCCTATGTGGAGGGGACTCCTGTCTTGAAGGACATCTCAATCCACGCAAAGTCCGGTCAGAAAATCGCGCTTGTCGGTTCCACTGGCTCCGGGAAGACCACGATAACGAATCTTTTGACCCGCTTCTACGACATCGATTCCGGTTCCGGCTCCATAACATACGACGGAATCCCAATCAACGACATCAGCAAGGATTCCCTCAGGTGCTCTCTTGGCATGGTTCTTCAGGACACCCACCTGTTCACAGGCACAATCCGGGACAACATCAAATACGGAAACCCCGACGCCTCTGAAAAGCAGATTGTGGACGCGGCAGTGTTGGCGAACGCCGACTCTTTCATACGGCACCTGCCCCTCGGCTACGACACTGTGATAACGGGCGATGGCGCGAGCCTCTCGCAGGGGCAGAGGCAGCTTCTCGCCATCGCCCGCGCCGCCGCCGCCAATCCGCCTGTCCTTGTCCTCGACGAGGCGACAAGCTCCATCGACACAAGGACGGAGAAGCTCATACAGGACGGAATGGACAGGCTCATGAAGGGCAGGACCGTCTTCGTGATTGCGCACAGGCTTTCCACTGTCAGAAACGCGGACGAAATCATCGTCTTGGAGAAGGGCAGCATAATGGAGAGGGGCAACCACGAGGCTCTCATGGAAAAAAAAGGCCGGTACTACCAATTGTATACCGGCGCGTTCCAGCTTAGCTGATTTTTGTTATTTCAATATCTCCGCTATTTCTGGTCGTCCCCAGCGGGCGGCCATTTTTTCAGCGGTCTCTCCAGATATGTTCTTCGACCTCTTGTCCAGTCCGAGCGCGAGCAAGTGCTTGACGCTTTCTTCGTCCGCGTACCTTGCCGCGTAGTGGAGGATTCCGTCGCCCTGCATGTCCGCCTTGTTCTTGTTGTATTTGACAATGGCGTCCAGAAGGTATGTGTTCTTTGTCTTGAGGACTGTCGTTATCGGATTTTTTCCGTCGGTTGATGCGAGGAACGGATCCGCACCCCGTTCAAGCAGTGCCATTGCAAGTTCCTTTGAGTTGTCGGATACCGCTATGTTCAAGGCCGTCACGCCCTGTCCGTTTCTCTGGCTCACCGGGTAGCCTGAGTCGAGGAGCATTTCGAGGAGCGGCTTGCCCACTTTCTTTTCGACCGCTATGTGAACCGGCGTGTTTCCGTCAGAGTCCACAATCGACGTGTCGCTTCCGAGGACGGCCTTGATTGTCTGCTTGTCGCAGTCGAAAACCAGCGAAAGCGGCGTGTTTCCGGCCTTGTCGCGCGACAGTGGATTTCCTCCGGCTTCCCTTATCGTCTTTATGAGGCCGATTTTCTTCGACAGGGCGGCTTCGTGGTACGCGCTCTTTCCTTCAAGGTCCTGTACGTTCACGTTCGCGCCTCTTGAAAGAAGCATGTTCACGATTTCGACGTTCTGGCTCTGTACCGCGTCCATAAGGACTGTCCGTCCCTGGTTGTCGGTGGCGTTCACGTTCGCGCCCTTTTCAATGAGCATGAGGGAAAGTTCCTTCTTTCCGCTTTTGCAGGCCTCGCTCAACGCAGTCTTTCCGTTCAGGTTCTGGGCGTTCACATCGACACCGTGGGAGAGCAGCATTTTTGCCGCGTTCCCTGAGTCCCATTTTACGGCCGCGTGCACTGGCGTGTTCCCTAGGTTGTCCCTGGCCGAGACGCTTCTCGAATCGATAATCGCGCCCTTTGAGACGAGCAGGTCTATCAACTCCGGGCTGTTTCCCTTTGTGGCCGCGAAGACGGCCGACTCTCCGTTGGCGTTTACGGCGTTCACGTCCGCGCCCTTGTCGATGAGCATCTCCGCGGACTTCTTGTATTTCCATTCTGCCGCGTAGTGCAGTGGCGTGTTTCCGCTTCCGTCCCTCATCAGCATGGTCTCCGAGTTGATGAACCACTTCTCCACGTTCAAGTCCATGAACGCAACCCTGAGAGGCGAGTTGTTTTCGGTGTTCGTGGCGAAAATGTCGGCTCCGTGCTGCAGCAGCAGTTCTCCTGCGTCCTTCTTGTTCTTCTGGGCGGCCATGAGGAGCACCGAGTCTCCGCTTGAGTTCCTTGCGTTCACATCCGCGCCGTTGTCTATCAGATAGTTCAGAAAGGGCATCGGTGCGTCCTGCATTATGGCGATGTGGAGCGGGGTGTTTCCGTTCGAGTCTTTCGAGTTGACGTTCTTTTCGTTTATGAGCGTCTGGAATATTTCCAGAGAATTTGACTTTATGGCCCTGTCCAACGGCGTAAGCCCGCTCTTGTCGGCCGCGTAGATGTCGGCTCCGTGTTCGGCGTAGAAAGTGATGTGCTCCTTTATTCCGTTGTCTATCGCTATCGCAAGCGGTGTTGAGCCTTGCTTGTTCCTTTCGTTTATCGGCGCGCCCGCTTCCATGAGAATCTCAAGCGAGCTTACAGGAGAATCGCTCAGTGTCGCCTTGTGGAGCACCGTGTCGCCGAAAGTGTCTTTCTGGGCTGTGTTCGCTTTGCGGCTTATGAGGAGCCTGTACATTTCGCCCTGGTTCTCTTTCGGAATCTGGAGCAGGAGTGGAGTGTTCCCCATCGCGTCGAGCGAGTCAACGAAAGCCCCCCTTTCGAGGAATTTTTTTGCGGTGTCGACCCTCCCGTACCTGACAGCTTCGTGGAGCGGTGTGGAGCCTGATATGTTCTGCGCCCGGAGAATCTTTTCCATTGGAATCGTCGTTTTTTCGTTGAGGAAATAGTCGACCGCGCCGTCGTGTCCGAGTATCGTTGAGATGTGGAGAGGTGTCTGCCCGTCCTCGAACCTGTGGAGCGGATTGTGGTCCACAACGGCCTTCTCGAAGTAGTCGAAGTCCCCGCCTGCGAGCTTGGAATCGGCCTGGATGAGCATGGCGGCAATCTTGAACGCTTCGTAGTCCTTCGGGGACTCGTAGGCGACCATGAGGGGCGTTCGGCCGTTGACGTCCTCTTTTGAAATGTCGAGCTTCTGTTCTATGCACTGTTGAATCGCTTTGGCGTTCCTCGCCCTGACGAAATAATGGACGATGCCCTGTCCCTTGCCGTCGCTCAGAGATGCCGTCTGGGGATTTATCATGGTCGGATACCAGTCTTCCCCTTGCGCCACGGCAAGTTCCAGTGCGGTTTTTCCGTCCGCATCCTTGGCGAAAATGTCCGCCCTGTAGAGCGTGAGCGTGGAGCCTGCGTTCTTCGCGTTGTTTTTCGCAGCCAGGAGAAGGGGAGTGTTTCCGTCCTTGTTCTTGAGTTCGATTTTTGCCCCTTTCACTATGAGAAAGTTCACCAAGTCGGCTTCGTCCATCATGGCCGCGATGTGGAGGGCTGTGTTCCCGTCTTCGTCGACCTCGTTGACATCCTGGTTTCCGAAAAGGTCCTTCGCTTCCTGATATTTTCCCGCTTTGATGAGTGTCTGCAGTGTATCTTTTTTGGGGG
>CAMHLH010000094.1 GCA_946185925.1 uncultured Treponema sp. | reverse complement strand
CATATTTGTTTCCCGTGAAACTCGAATTTCGTATGTTCGCCACGGCCGTCTCCTCCATGCTCAAGCCTGCGGCGGCACCGTTCCCTGTCGATTCCGTGTTGATGATGGTCACCCTCACGGCACCCCTGAGCGCGATTCCATCCCACTTGTTTTCGTAGAAGCGGCAGCCGTCGATGATGTTTCCAGCCTTGAATTTCTCGCTTCCCACCTCGTAGATTGCGAATCCAGAAGCGTTGTTCCTGTAGGATTCCGAATCCGATATGGTCGCCTTGTTGTTTTCAGAAGAGAGAAAGCCCGTATTGTTCGAATACGCCTTGGACTTCGTTATGACCGGCGAGGTGTTGTCGTTGATTGAGAATCCCGTCGTGTTGAGATAGGACTCCACGTTCTCCAGATGCCCCTTCGCTTCTCCGTAGAACGTAACGCCCGCTTCCTCGTTGTCATGCACTTTCACGTCCGATATCAGTGGAGCGGCTTTTTTTTCTATTATGACACCCCTTGTCGTCTTTGTGATTTCCGCGTTCCGCATCATTCCGCCGGCGTTTTCCGTGAATGTGATTCCGCATTTTGATAGCCCTGAGAATTTGCAGTTTTCGAACGATGGATTTGATTTTCCTGCCACGACGGCTCCGGCGTATGAACTCTGCACATCCAGGTTTGTGAAAGACGGTTTTGAAGAACCTTCGACTGCGATTCCCGCGGCCCCCTTCAGCGAACTTCCCCTTATGGCGATGTCGGTGAAGTTGATGGCTGAATTTTCGCCCGAGCGGATGGCGGCTATTGTCGCCGAGTCGAAATTGACTTTCGATGCAGTTCCTTTCGCGTTGCCTTCTGAATAGACGCCCGTGTGGCATTTTTTGAATTCGACGTTTGAAATTTCGATTGAGCTGCCTGCCTTCGCCTTTATTCCGGCTCCGCAGACAGAGTAGCTGATTGTCGAGTCCGTTATTTTCGCGAATGAATTTCCAAGGACAAGCAGGGAGTTGTTCATGCTGTTCACAAAATGACAGCCCGTGAAACTGTGCGAGCCTGATATGAGCGTCACCCCGTCCTGCTCCGCATCCGCGAACACTACGCCGTCGAAGTCTACGTTCCCGGATACGCTCAAAAGCGAATGGTACTTCGCCGATATCGGATCTTCCGTGAAATCCGACTTTCGTAAGCCGCTTTGGTAGATGTTCGCCTTGTATCTCTTGTCGTAGCTGGAAGAGTTCTCTAGATATTTCATGAACGAAGAGAATGAAAGCGAGCTGTTTCCCGTGAAAACAATTCCGGAGATTTTTACATTGGCTGTGATTTTCGATTGACTCCTGCTGTCGAGGACGATAATCGGCACATCTTTTGAAGAGAAATACTTGCTTTCTATTGAAGAAATTATTCCCTGCTCGCTCGTTATCGTTATGCGCTTTCCGATGTTCGCCGTGCTTTTGTACAGTCCCGGAGCGAGTACGATTGTGTCCGTGTCCTTCGACGCGTCGACCGCCTCCTGCAGATTGTGGAAATCGTAACCGCTTCCGCTTCCGACCGTGTAGGTCTTCGGCAGGCTGTTTCGGAATTCCTCTTCCCTGCGTTTCTCTTCCTCGTATTTTTCACGTTCGCGAGCGGCTCGCTCCTCCGCCAAGGCCAATTCCTGGTCGGCCTTCTCCTTTGCGATTTTCCTCTCAAGCTCCGCTTTTGCTGTCTGCCGCGCTATGTTCAACGCCTTCTGCTCTTCGTCAGGCGCAATCTGCGACGCGATGTATGTGTACTGGTTCGGAAAGCAGACCCTGAACCCGATGAACATGAGGACGAGCAGCAGAACGGAGCCTGCGACTTTGAGGCTGTTCTTGATTATTCCGTTCCTCTGGTTCATTTTCATCAACTCTTCATCGGAGATTGGCCTGATGTGGTGCTTGTTTTCAAAATCCTCCCAGTCGGTCTCGCTGAAGCCGTATTCCTTGCACATTGCGAGCTTTTTCGTACCCTTGTAGATTGACTGCTGGAGCTGCGAAAGTTTCACATGGTTCTTGAAGTCGTTGAAATAATCCTCCTCGAAATACTGGATTTTGTCCTTCAGCGTTATTCCGCATTCCGCCATGAATGCTTCAAGGTCGTTGAATTTGCCGGAATCTTCCGGGAAAAGTTTCACGTGAAACTTTTTCAGTTTTTGGAATTCTGCGACCAGCTCCATCTTCGAAAAATTCGTGTCGATTGTGATTGTCGGGTCTTTCTCTTTTTTCTCGTTGTAGAATCTCTTGAACGCTTCCTCTATCGTGTCGACTTCGGCCCCAAGCTCCTTGATTTTTGCCGTCAGGCGTTCCTTGAAGTCTGTTCTGGATTCCTCGCTTGAAAGGTCCAAGAGTCCGTATTCCACGGCCGCATCCTGTATGCTGCAAATTTCTTCAAGCTCGACGATTTTGTCGCTGCATGTCGTTTTTATGAGGGCGTCCAGGCTTCTCCATGCTGCGTCCAAAAGCGAATCCCGAAGTTCCTCGCAAACTGCCTCGTACATGAAAAGATTCTTGAATTCGGGAATGGCGAATGAAAGGTTCTCCCTCTTTTCCAGCTCCTTGTTGCCGAGCTTCTGCGCTTCCTTCGCCCATTCGTCGCACCATGACGATATGCGTTTCTTGTCGTCTTCCGTGCTGAGGCTGTAGACTTTCATTCCCGCGACAGTGTAGATGTCCATCGCCGGAACCTTTCCGTTCTTCAACTTCTCCGAGAATTGAAGCGCGAATTCCTGCCCCTGCCCAGTTATGCTGTCGACCACCGGCTCCACGATTTTTTCGTAGAATTCCCTTACTCCGCACCTCGTTTTCGATTCAGCTTTTGAGGGCGAATCTTCTGAATCCGTGTTTTCTGAATCCGCGGTTTCTGAATCCGTGTTTTCTGATGTCTCGGTTTCTTCGTTTTTGACTCCGGTTTCCGCCTTTTCGTTGATGTCCCCGCCGAGCGTAACTTCAAAATCCATGCCGCTCTTGTTGTCTGCCACTTTGACCTCCTATTCCTCTTTCATGAACAGCCATTGCTCGTTCTGTCTCTTTGGCGTCTTTTCGTCCATGCTGGCTCCCGTCATCCCGACGTACTGCATGCTGCTTCTCGATTCCTCCGACGAAGAGCCAGCTCCGTGCGCCCCCAATCTTGATGAACCGCCGATTATGTTCATGAACCACAAGAACGAGAGCAACGCCAGAACGACCGCCGCGATTATGCAGAACCAGCCCGCTTCTTCTTCGATTTCGTTCATGTCGATGATTCCCAAAAGCAGGAGCAGGCCTGCCGTGACGGCCAGCACAATCTTCGCCACAAGAAAAAGCTTGAAGCAGAGCAGAATCGCGATGATGAACGCCGACAAGCCCAGGATGATGAATGGGATGCCTAGTTCCTCATTGCTGTCGCTCTTTAAGGTTGTACCTATAAAAAAGAATAGTACTGCGGCTGTGAAAAGTATGATTTTCAGGACAAACACAGAATTTTCCTCCTCAATTTTAGTATAGCCTATTGAACAAACGGTGTCGAAGCAAAAAAAATCCCGCAAAACAATGTTATGAACAGTGCTTTGCGGGAGGGGAAGTCACAATATTGCTAAAATGCTAAATCGGCAAACAAACGGGACACCCCGAAAAATGGATGTCCCGTTTGCCTGTCGTTTCAAATCAAGCGGTTATGCGCCGAAGTATGAGAGTGCGTTGCCGAATGAGATGTCCTTCACGATTTTCGTGAGCATCTTTTCGTCGTTCGGGTATTCGCCGTTCTCGACCCAAGTTCCGATGATGTTGCAGAGGATTCTCCTGAAGTACTCATGCCTTGAGTATGAGAGGAACGAGCGGGAGTCCGTGAGCATTCCCACGAAAGCCGGAATCATGCCGAGGTTTCCGAGAACCTTTATCTGCTGCTCCATTCCGTCCTTGTGGTCGCAGAACCACCAGCCTGAACCCATCTGGATTTTGCCCTTGATTCCGCCGCCCTGGAAGCAGCCCATGATTGTTCCGATTGAGTAGTAGTCTTTCGGGTTCAATGTGTAGAGAATCGTCTTCGGTGTGCCGCCGGCGGCCTCGATGAGCGAGAGGAGACCCGCGAGGTTCTCTGCCATCGGCTTGTCGTGGCTTCCGTCGAATCCAGTGTCCGGTCCGAGCTTCTTGAACATCGCCTTGTTGTTGTCGCGGATTGCGTTCATGTGCCACTGCTGCACGATTCCGCGCTCAGCGTATGCGCGTCCGAGAGCGACGAGAACCTTCGTCTTGTAGGCTTCGGCTTCGGCTTCCGAAATCACCTCGCCCTTCAATGCGCGCGCGACGACAGCGTCAATGTTCGCGTCCGTGTCGACCTTGCACGGCGGATACTCAAGCGCGTGGTCCGACGCTTTGCAGCCGTTCTCGATGAAGAAGTCGAGCCTCTTGATGAGGGCCTTGATGACATCGTCGGATGTTTTGATGTCGATTCCGCTGACTTCCGAGAGCTTCTTGATGTAGTCCTTGTATGTAGGGAGATTGATGTTGATTGCCTTGTCAGGTCTGTATGACGGGCGCACTTTAGTCTCGATTTTGCCGATTGGGGCTGTTCCAGCAGCGATTGCCTTGTGGTATTCGAGCGAGTCGATTGGGTCGTCAGTAGTTCCGACTGCGTAGACGTGGAAATTCTTGAAGATTCCCTTCACGCTCAAATCCTCTGTCTGGAGAATCGCGTTCGCCTTTTCCCAGATGCGTGGGGCAGACTCGACTGTGAGAGGTTCCGTGATTCCGAAGTACCTCTGGAGCTCAAGGTGCGTCCAGTGGTAGAGAGGATTTCCGATGAGGTGCTCGATTGTCTCGGCCCACTTGAGGAACTTCTCGTAGTCAGGCTTGTCGCCTGTGATGTAGTCCTCTGTGATTCCGTAAGTTCTCATCTGTCTCCACTTGTAGTGGTCGCCTCCGAGCCAGATTTCAGTGAGGTTCTTGAACTGCTTGTTGTTCGCAATCTGCTCCGGCGGAAGATGGCAGTGGTAGTCCCAAAGCGGCTCGTCTTTGCAAGCGGCGAAGAGTTTCTGAGCTGTCGGTGTGTCGAGAAGGAAATTCTCGTCCATGAATTTTTTCATTTTCGTCTCCAAAAAAAGATTTTTTGGTCGTTTACTGGCGACCGGTTGTTTGCCTTTCATTCTATTCTGAATCTTTTGAAAAGTATATTGTGTTTTTGCCCTTGTCCGTCATGTCGAATCCCTCTTGTCATTTGTGTTTGATTTTTTGTATATTGCTTTCCGCATAATTCAAAGACAGTTCGGAACCCATCCTGTCTCTAAACTAAACTAGGGCATTAGAAAATCAAAATTCGAGGTTATCTAAGTGAAAAAATTATTCGCATGGATTATGGACACTGCGGAGTGGTTTTTTGACATGCAAGACTGGAAGATGCTCTTGCGGTCGATTCCCGCAGTCGTGGTTGCTTTGTTTGTTGTCTGCACGGTCACGATGAACCTTGCGGCGAACAAAATCGTATGGAGCGGTCTTAAAATCGGCGACACCTATTTTGTCTCCGTGACGGCCGGTCTGTTCCTTTCGTGGGCCGTCTTCCTGATTATGGACATGGTCACCAAGACTTTCGGCGGCAAGGCGGCAATCAAGCTGAATTTCTTCGGAGCCGTCATCAATGCCGTGGCGGTCGTCTTCTTGGGTGTCATGGCATCGATTCCTTCCGACTTTCCCTTTCCAGGAGCGAGCGCGTCCTTCGACATCGTTTTCGGCTTTACAGGGCAGGGCGTTCAACCCTGGCAGATTCTCATCTCCTCAACAATCGCCTATGTCCTCTCTGGAATCGTGAACGCAATCGCGAATGTCCTGATTGGACGCCGCTTCGTCAAAAATCCCGACGGAAAAATCGCCTTCATCACCCGCTCTTACGTCAGCACGATGCTCGGTCAGTTCGTTGACAATTTCGTCTTCGCGGCTTTGGCTTTCTCTTTCTTCGCCCATTATTACGGAATCCTCACGATTACAGGAATCGCTTCCCTTGGCGCGCTTGTGGAGCTTTTCTTTGAGGTTGTCTTCTCTCCGATTGCCTACCATAAATGCAGGAAATGGCAGCAGGAAGGAGTCGGACGCGACTATTTCGAATACTGCAAGAAGATGGAATTGAGCGACGACTCGGCGCGTTTTGAATACAGGAAGGAACCTCGATGAAACTGGAAGAATTGTCCGCCTTTGAAATCGGCAGTCTCGTGAACGAGAGGAAAATCAGCCCTGTCGAGGTCGTCGAATACTTCCTCGACCGAATCGAAAAACGCAACGAATCCGTGAACGCCTTTGTCTATGTGAAGGCCGACTACGCCCTAGAAAAAGCCCGCGAGCTTGAAGCGAGACTTGAAAGGGGGGAGGAGTGCGGGCCTTTCGCGGGCGTTCCCTTCGCGCTCAAGGATTTCCTTCCGAACAAAAAGGGCTGGCAGTCTTCGCACGGCGGCGTCGAATGCCTTGTCTCAGTTGATGAATCCGACTCGGTTTTCTGCGCCGCCATGGAAAAAGCTGGCGGAATCGCAATCGGAAAGACGAATGCGCCAGCCTACGGTTTCCGCGGCACTACGGACAACCTGATGTACGGGCCCACATCGACTCCGTTCAACACGAAATACAATTCCGGCGGTTCAAGCGGAGGGAGCGCGGCCGCCGTTGCCGACGGTCTCGTTCCGATTGCCGAGGGCGGGGATGCCGGCGGCTCAATCAGGATTCCGGCCTGCTTCTGCAATCTCTACGGATTCAAGGCGGGGGTGGGGACGGTGCCTTCTGTCTGCCGCCCGGACGCATGGTCGGCGACTCATCCGCTCTGCTTCAACGGAGGACTCACGAAGACGGTCACCGATTCCGCGATTCTCATGGACTACATGAACTACGAGGACAAGCGGGACCCATACAGCCTGCCGAAGACTTGTGATTTCTACAAGGAACTTGAGAATCTTCCCAAAAATCTGAAAATCGCGTTCACCGAGGATTTCGGGCTTTTCGAGGTCGAGGATGAGGTTCGCTCTTCAGTGAGAGAAGCCGCTATGAAATTCCGTGAGCTTGGCTTTTCTGTCGATGAGCACAAATTCAGTTTCAAGCACGATGCGGCGACACTTTCCGACCTTTGGTGCAAGGGAATCACGGTTGACTGCGCGCTTGAGTTGAATCACCTGAAAGCCCAGGGAATCGACCTCTTGAAAGACCACGAAAAGGACTTTCCACAGGAATTCATCTATTGGAAAAAAATCGTCGACGGACTCGGAATCGAGGATTTGTACGAATTCAACCTTGCCCGAACCGATGTCCTCGACCAGTTCGAGGCTGCGTTTTCTGAATACGACTTGATAATTTCGCCTGTGAGCAATGTTTCTTCTATACTAAACGCTTCCGACAGAAACACGAAAGGCCCGGATTCTGTGAACGGAAAGAAAGTCGAGTCGCTGATTGGCTGGACTCAGACTTTCCTTGCGAACTTTACGGGAAATCCCGCGGCTTCAATTCCAGTGGCTCTTTCCAAAAACGGAGTGCCAATCGGAATGCAGATTATCGCCCCACGGCACAAGGACCTGCTGCTTTTCCAATCGAGCCGGGCATACGAGAAAAAGTTTCCCTGGCAGGGCTGGTACAAAAAGGCCTGGGAGCGAATGTAGTTTGAATTGAATCATTCGCCTTTCATTCCCCCACCTGCCACTCGCTGAGCGTCCGCTCCTCGCTTGAAAAGACCGCGCCGATTTTTATTAGTTTGCGCTCGTCAGCCTCGTACGGCTTTGCGTAGCCTTGTGCGTCAATCTGTGCGATGGCGTTTTCGGCTGTGTCATCGCGCTTGAACTCGAAGATGTAGACGTACTCTTCCGTTTCCACGATGCAGTCGGCCCTGCCTTTCGCGCTGTGCTGCTCCACCTTCACGAACTGCCCGAGAAGCAGGAACACCAGATACACCACGTTCTGAAAGTCGCGCTCAAGAACAGAGTCGCTAGGTTTCGCTGGATACGGCAGGTTTGCGAACAATGCGGTGAAGCGGTCTCGGAGGCTGTCGGTGTTCGCCATGTCGATGTCGCGGCAGAAATTCCGAACGTCGAGTGGCTTGTCGCTGTTGAGATAGACAGGCGTGAGGCTCTGCGTGAATCCGTATTTCACTTCCTCGTTCGGATAGCAAAGCGAGAAACTCTCATACCGCTCGTCGTATTCTTTGAGCGTGAGATATCCCGACTGGTACAAAAGCGGAACGATGTCGGGGTTGTCAGGCCGGTAGTCGGTGATTTCGTCCTCGCTCGCGTACAGGGAGCCGTCGCTGAACTGGCGCGGATTGAAGCCCATCTCGTTCAGGCGTTTCACCAAAAATGTCGGCGTGCCTGTTCCGAACCAGAACTTTCCGAATTTCTTTGAGTTAAAAGCGTTAATCAAACTGAACGGATTGTAGATGTTTTCGCACTCGGCGCAGAACTTGTAGCCGTCGTAGAATCTCTTGAGTTTTTCCAAACACTCTTCGCGCGTCATCTTGTTCGCCTCCGCCATCTCGTCGATTTCGGGCGAAAAAGTCGTTTCAAGCTCGCTCTGCGTGATTCCGCAGATTCCGGCGTATTTTTGGTGCATGGAAATGTCCTGGAGTTGGTTCAAGTCGCTGAAAATGCTCACTTTGCTGAACTTCGTCACTCCGGTGAAAAGAACAAATCTCAAATATCTATCAAGGCTTTTCAACTGTCCGAACATTCCCTTGAAGGTGGCTCTGTTCTGCTCAATCTGCTCTTCGCTGAGTGTCATGGTTTCCAAAAGCGGCTTGTCGTACTCGTCAACAAGAACAACGACGTTGCGCCCTGTTTTTTCGCGAGCGGCTTTTATGATGTCGGCCAGACGCACGCCGAACGACTCGCTCTGCTTTGGGCAACCGTAGCGTTTTTCCCATTCGCGGAGGTGGGCGGCGATAATCTCGTTCAAGCCGTTCGGCTCCGAATAGTTTTGTCCGTTGAAGTCAAAGTGCAGGACGGGATATTCAATCCAGTCCTTTTCGAGTTTTTCGATTGCAAGTCCGTGG
>CAMHLH010000093.1 GCA_946185925.1 uncultured Treponema sp. | reverse complement strand
GCGACCATCTTGTCGTAGCAGACGATTGTTCCAGCCTGGAGCATACCGCAGAGGATTGTCTGCTCGCCCATGAGGTCGGATTTAACTTCAGCGACGAAAGAAGACTCAAGGACGCCCGCCTTGCTTCCGCCCATTCCGACTGCCAAAGCCTTCGCGATTGCCCAGCCCTTTCCTTCAGGGTCGTTCACCGGGTGGACGGCGATGAGGTCAGGAACACCGAATCCTCTGTGGAATTCATTGTAGACTTCTGTACCAGGTCCTTTAGGAGCGCACATAACTACCGTGATGTCCTTCCTTATCTGCATTCCTTCTTCAATCATGTTGAAGCCGTGAGAGTACCACAAAGCAGCTCCCTGCTTCATTCTCTTCTGGACTTCCGTGATTACAGGAGTGTGCTGCTTGTCTGGAGTCAAGTTTCCTACAAGGTCAGCGGTTGGAATCATTTCGTCGTACGTTCCGACTTTGAAGCCGTTCTCCGTCGCGTTCTTCCAAGACTGTCTCTTCTCTGCGATTGCGCTTTCGCGGAGGGCGTAAGATACATCGAGTCCTGAATCGCGGAGACACATACCCTGGTTCAAACCCTGAGCGCCGCATCCGACGATAACGATTTTCTTTCCTTTGAGAGCGTTAACTCCATCAGCGAATTCTTCTTTTGCCATTGAGCGGCAGTGTCCGAGCTGGAGGCGAGCCTCGCGCCAAGGAATTGAATTGAAATAATTTTCACCCATTTTGGGAACTCCTTTAGAGGAACTTCGAAAAACTTTAGTTTCTTGAAATTCTCACGTTTTGAAATTTTCTTCCGAAGAAGGATTTGTTGACTCAAAATATATCAAAAATGGCGAGGTACTTAAAGACAGAGAAAGATTACATTTGCGGCTGGTGTTTTTTCGTTCGATAATAGAAGAATGAGAAAGTTACTCAAAAAAATTTCGTTTTCGCAGAATATGGGCTTTCTGGTTTTTATGCAGATTTGCATGGCCCTCGCATTGTTTTTGATTATTTCGTTCGCTTATTTTTCGTTTTACAAGGCATCGAAGTCGAACGTCTCCAAACATGGAAAAATCGTCCTCGACGATGTTTCCGGCAAGCTCGTTGCGTATTTCGTGCAGAGCGGGGAAATTTTGGACTCCGCGGCGGATTCCCTCAACTTCATGCTCAGGAATGGCGAGCCGCAGTGGAAAATCAAGGATTATCTGAGGGAAATCACTATTGCGAACAAAGAAAAATTCTCAAAAGAGTTCGAGGGCGTCTACGGCTACATAAACGGCGAATTCGTGGACGGCTCGGACTGGAAACCGAACGAGGATTTCATCCCCACGATGAGGGACTGGTATGTGGACGCCCAGAAAAACGGGGGCAAGCTGACTTTCGTGCGCCCGTATGTGGACGTGAAGACTTCAACTGTCATCTTCTCCGTGTCCGAGCTTCTGGTGGACAAGAAAAGCGTCGTGTCGATAGACATTCCGATGCTTGAGATTCAGCACCTGATAAAGGACTCCAAGGTGGGGGAGGGTAGCACCAGCTTCATAATCGACTCCAGCTCATTCGTAGCCTCGCACACGGACATAAGCCAAATCGGGAACTACTACTTCGACAACGTGATGCGCCCTGAGAACAACGTGATGGCGAGGAAGATAATCGGAAACGAGGAGTGCGACTTCGAGCTTGTATACGAGGGAGTTCCCAGCAACGTCTTCGCCAAGCGGATTTTCGGCGACTGGCACTTCGTCATGGTCATTCCCACAAAATCCTTGATGATAGACATACAGAGGGATTTGCAGCTCACTCTGGTGGGGTTTCTCGTCGTTGTCTGCTTCATACTCTACCAGTTCTATTCGAATTTCAAGCAGAGGAACAAGGTCGCGCGCTACGCCCACAAGCTTGAAGTCTACAAGACGAAACTCGAAAAGCAGTATGTGGACCAGAGGAACATGCGGGTGCGCGCGGAGGCGGAGAACGCGAGGAACTTGAAGAAGCTTTCGGAGATGCAGGAGTGCGTCATCGAAGGAATGGCGACGATAATCGAGTACCGCGACATGAACACGGGCCACCACGTCCAGAATACGAAGCACTACGTCCTCATGCTCGCGAACTACCTCTACGAGCACGGCCTCCACAAAGAGGAGGTGGACGAGGAATTTTTGTCGATGGTCGGAAACGCGGCCGCCATGCACGACATCGGAAAAATCGCCATCCCCGACCAGATATTGAACAAGCCCGCAAAACTCACGGAGGTCGAATTCGCCACTATGCAGCAGCACACCGTCATGGGCGCGGGAATAGTCCGCGCCGTCTTCGGCGAGAGCATCGACAAGAGAATGCTTGAGATGTGCGTCCAGGTTGTCATGTACCACCACGAAAAATGGAACGGCAAGGGCTACCCGGTCGGGCTTGAGGGCTCGGACATTCCGCTCTGCGCTCGCATCATGGCGATAGCTGATGTGTTCGACGCGTGCGCGTCAAGGCGCGTATATAAGGAAGCGTTCGATGTGGACGATGTGTTCGAGATTATCAGGAAGGACGCGGGAAGCCATTTCGACCCGGAACTCGCAGAGATTTTCATAGCCCTCAAAGACGACGTGAAGGCGTATTTGAAGAAAAAGTACGACAAGAAGAGCAACGTCGGCTTCGAGGATTCTATGGACGACGACAGCCTGAGAATCCTTGAGGAAATCTAGGCCGCCGCCGTTTCTCGTCAGATGAGCTGCAAGGCCTCCATCTCCGCCTCTATTTCCTTGAAGTCCTTGTTGAGCTTGAGGAACATGAAGAGCGCGATGAAGACCGATATTATGTCGGCGATAGGCTGCGCGTAGACGATTCCGTAGATTCCGAAGAAGTGGTTCATTATCAAGAGCATTGGAAAGAAGACGAAGCCCTGTCGGCTGACTGCAAGTGTTAGCGACTGCACTCCCTTTCCAATCGCCTGGAACGTGAAGTTCAGGCAGAACATGATTCCGATGAACGGAACGGAAGTCATCAAGCCGTAAATCATGTTGCGGCCTATGTGGAGAACGATGTCCACGTTCGAGAATATCTGGATTATCTGCTTCGCGAAGATGCAGTAGACGAGGGTGAGGAAGATTCCAGCGATTATGTTCGCCGCTATGGCGAATTTCATCACGCCCTTCATGCGCTTGAAGTTCCTCGCTCCGTAGTTGTAGCCGATGAGCGGCGCGATTCCCATTCCGAGTCCGAGCTGGACGAAAATCGCTAGCATGTTCGCCTTCAACGCCGCGCCCATCGCTGAAACCGGAATGTCGCCGTAGACGGGCTTTCCTTCTATGAATGTGGTCACGAGCGGAATCAGGCTTTCGGACACGACTTCCACGCCGTAGTAGCTTGCGAGGAGCTTGTTCGTGGCAATCGAACTCACAGACATGAGGATGTTCGTGAGCGACGCCGGAAGTCCTATGACGAGGACGCCTGAGAGAATGCCGCCTCCAATCTTGAATTTTTTGATGTTCAGCGTGAGGACGGAATTTTTCGAGAGTATGTGGCCTATGAACATGGCGAGCGAGACCGCGTTTCCTATGAGGGTCGCAATCGCCGCTCCCTTCACTCCCATTCCAAGAAGCTTGATTCCGAAAATCTCGTCCAAAATGAAAATCGGGTCGAGTATGATGTTCACGGCGGTTCCTACCATCATTCCAATCATGGAATTCTTGGACGCGCCCTCGCCCCTGATGATGTTCGTGAACGCGGTGGAGACGACGATGAGCGGACCTCCCATGGCGATTATCGAAAGGTATTCGCGCGCGAAACCTGCCGTTCCCACTGTCGTTCCAATCGCGCCCAGAATCGGCTCCATGAACGCGAGTATCGCGGCGCCTCCGACGACGCCCACAACGAGCGAGCCGTAGAAGCAGAACGAGGAGATGTTGCTGACTTTTTCGAAGTTCTTTTGTCCCAACGCGCGGCTCAAAAACGAACTGCCGCCCATTCCGAAGATGTTTCCCGCCGCCATCAAAAACATGAACACGGGTGTCGCGACATTCACCGCCGCGAACATGCTCGGGTCGTTCGTCTTTCCGACGAAGAACGCGTCCACCATGTTGTAGAGGACCGCGACAATCATGCTCAAGACCGTAGGAACCGCAAGCTTCATGACCGCTTTTGGAATCGGTTCCTTCTCAAAAATATCGATGTTCTTAATCATGCAAAAATTCTATTGAATTAGGAAAAAATGTCAATAAACGACAAAAAACGTCAACGTTTGCAACAAAAAGTTATTAGTCCGCACATGGTTGTGTTGGGCGGAGTGGTTAGTCGGCTTCTGTTTCAAGCATTGAGTTTGCGATTTTCAGCAGGAGACAACGGTCGCGTTTTGACCAATCCACACGTCGTTGCCGATTACTGTGTCGCCTTTTATCGGCAAATCAGAAATTGCGGGCGGCTTCATGTTCCAGCCTTCAAGTTGATGCCCCCGTTTTCTATTGTACCACAATCTGTTTTTCCTGCGGGGACAGCAAATTTTTTAGCGAATGGAGATTCTCAAGATTCCAATCCGAACAGTTTCAAATCATTTTCGACCGTCGTGATTCCTGCGATTCCGAATTTTTCCACGAGGAACGATGCGATTGCAGGCGACAAAAATGCTGGGAGTGTCGGTCCCAAGTGGATGTTCTTTACGCCGAGCGAAAGCAATGCGAGAAGGACGATTACCGCTTTCTGCTCATACCATGAAATGTTGTAAACAATCGGAAGCTTGTTGATGTCATCAAGATTGAAAACTTCTTTGAGTTTGAGAGCGATGAGAGCAAGCGAATAAGAATCGTTGCACTGACCTGCATCCAAAACGCGAGGAATACCGCCGATGTCGCCGAGATTCAGCTTGTTGTATTTGTATTTTGCGCAGCCGGCAGTAAGAATCACGGTGTCTTTCGGCAATGCTTTTGCAAAATCGCTGTAGTAGTTGCGGGAATTTGCCCGTCCGTCGCAGCCTGCCATTACGACAAATCGTTTGATTGCGCCTGATTTGATTGCATCAACAACTTTGTCCGCAAGTGCAAACACCTGATTGTGTGCGAAGCCGCCCACGATTGTTCCTGTTTCCAGTTCCGTTGGTGGCGGACATTTTTTTGCAAGCTCGATGATTCTGCTGAAATCCTTTTTGCCGTTTTCATCTTCCGAAATATGAGCGCAGCCTGGAAACCCGACGTCATTTGTCGTAAAAATGCGTTCTTTGTAATCATTATTCGGAGGAACGAGGCAGTTCGTCGTAAGAAGAACTGGTCCGTTGAAAGTCGCGAATTCTTTTTTCTGAAGCCACCATGCGTTTCCGTAATTTCCTGCAAAATTCTTGTATTTTTTGAAAGCAGGGTAGTAGTGCGCAGGAAGCATTTCGCCGTGGGTGTAGACATCAACTCCTGTGCCTTGTGTCTGTTCCAAAAGCATTTCGAGGTCTTTCAAATCGTGACCTGAAACGAGTATCGCAGGATTCTTTCTTACTCCGATATTTACCGATGTGATTTCCGGTTTTCCGTAAGTTTCAGTGTTCGCTTTGTCCAAAAGTGCCATTGCCTGAACGCCGAACGAGCCGCTTTCCATTGTGAGCGCAACGTAATCATCAAGAGCGAGGGAATCGTCCAGAAGTTTTGAAAGTGCAGTCAGCAAAAACGAGTTGATTTTTTCATCTGAATAACCAAGAACCGCAGCGTGCTTAAGGTAAGCCGCAAGTCCTTTCAGCCCGTATGTAATCAGCTCGCGGAGGCTCCGGATATTTTCGTCTTCCGTTGCAAGAACTCCAGCTTTTGCTTTTGGTGCAATTTCTGTGCCCTTGCTGATTTTCTGTGTCAATTCTTCTGTCTGGACAGTTGCCATTTCTATAGCGACATCGTCAAAATTTGCATTTGTGATTGTCTTAAAAAGATTGTCGATTACAAGCGGAGTAGCGATTTTTACATTTTCCGCATCTAATCCATTCTGAACGACAGTAGCCGCGAGTTTTTTCGTTGCAAGAATGAGCTTGTCCTGTAAGTTTGCCGTAGCAGACTTTTTCCCGCAAACTCCGATTTTTGTACAGCCTTTGCAGCCGGCTGTTTCCTGACACTGATAGCAAAACATTTCCTGTTCCATAAAAATTCACCTCTGAAAAAATTATGTTTGAATTGTATGTTGATAAAAATATTGTGTTTGTTGCATAAGCAACATATTGAAAAATTATTCGGAACGCACTTAGAATTGAAATCACTATGGCAGATTTAAGACCGATTCCTTACACACAGATTCCGCTTTTTGAAGGCATCAACGCAGAAAATCTGAACGAGCTTCTTCATTGCCTGCACAATTTCGTTCGCGAATACAAAAAGGGCGAAGTAATCATTATTGAGGAAGAAAACATTCAGAATATCGGGATTGTGCTTTTCGGAACCGTGCACATGGTGAAGTACGATTACTGGGGCAAGCAGACGATGCTCGCGTACATGGGCGAGGGGGAGCTGTTCGGCGAGGCTTTCGCGGTCCAGAAGATGAACAACTCTCACGTTTCGTTCGTTGCCGCGAGCGACTGCCAGGTTTTGTTTTTGCGGGCGGCGAACATAATTCACACTTGCCAAAGGTCGTGCCCGTTTCACCACAAGCTTTCGGAAAACATGTTCAATTTAATCGGGCAGAAGAGCGTAAAGCTGATGGAGCGGATTGAGGTCGCGTCCAAGCCGACTTTGCGCGAGAAAATCCTTTCCTACCTTTCGATGCAGGCACAGAAGTCGGTCGGCTCAAAGTTTGAGATTCCGCTGAACCGCACTTCTCTTGCCGATTTTCTTGACTCCAACCGCAGCGCAATGACGCGCGAGCTTTTCGCAATGAAGGCAGAAGGGATAATCGATTTTGAAAAGAACGTGTTCACGCTGAGATAAAATAAGCAGAAGAGAAATCTTCCAGCATTTTCAGATATTTTTCCTGAACGCCGAGTTTTGACTGCTCTTCTTCAAACTTCTTGCATTCCTCGTCGATTTTGTCTTTCAAATCCTGATTGAGCATCCGTTCCGCAAATGTGTACACGACCGAATTTTCTTTTTCCGTGTGCAGAAGAAGCAGGTTCGCGTATCCCATCGTTTCCGTGATAACCGAAAGTTTGTGCTCGGTTTTCGCTTTTTCCTTGTACAGTTTGAGCGACGTTTCGAGGGAACGGATATGCGCACGCCCCAAATCGTGCTCCACGAGCATTCCGTGCGTCACGAGGTTCTCCGCCATTTTTCCAAGATTTTCGCTCATCACTGGAAAAAGGATTTTCTCTTCTTTTCCGTGGTGGTGATGGTCGGCATAGTTCCTCGTGAAATCGATGAAGCCGTAAAAAGCATTGATTGTGCCGGTTTTTAGAACTGAATTTTCATCGCAAACGTCGGAATCATTTTCCAGAATCTTGCAGCAGAGATTGTGCATACAGCCAATCATTCTCTGGATGTCCGAATGTTCTTTTTTCATCAAATCTATCGCGTACATTAGTTTTCCTTTTTGATTGCATAGTGCAAGTAATCGAAGTTTTCCAAAGCCAAGCCGGAACCATTCAGCATTCCGCTCATCACGTTTTTGCGGAGTTTGTAGTAGATTTCCGGGCAGCCGCCCGCATTCAGCCAATATGCGCCGTGGATGTCCTGTGTCTGCTCCCAGCCGATGCAGAAATCGTCTTTTTGGGTTATTACGTTCACCCTGTCGCATGGCATTCCGTTCAAAAAAGAATCCTCGAAGATTTTGTACGCCTCGCGGACCGGGACTTTTCCGACCGGATGCATTTTTCCGAATTCGAATGCGATTTTTTCAAGTTCGGAAGATTGAATTTTGCCTGTGAGCCTTGTAATCAGCTTTGCGTATCTGCTTTCCGCGTCGTGGATTCGTTCCTGAAGCCAGCCGTGTATGTTCAGCGTGTCTATTGAATCTTCGAGCGGGGGAAGTTCTTTTTTCACGAGAGAAGCGGAAGCGGAATCCGAAGAATCAATCCAGCCGTTTTTTAGCGCAAAATCGTAAAAATGAAGAGCGAGCGATTCCTGGAATTTGATTTTGTCGTAAAGCCAGAAATGAATCGGCCCCAAAAAAGAACTCATGCCGCGCCCCCGAAAAGCCTTCCGTTCACGGTCTCGACAACCATTTTCGGGTCAAGCCCGTGGACGAGCGCGGCATCCTCAAGTTTTTCGACCTGCGAAGAAGGGCAGCCAAGACAGTGCATTCCGATTTCCATAAGGATTTCCACCGCAGCCGGATATTCGTTCACGATTTGCCCGACGAGCATGTCGCCTGAAATGAATTTTTTGTTTTCTGAATCTGCCATAATCAGCTCCTGTAAAAAGTTTTGATGAGCTAACTATGGCGGATAAAGAAGAAGTGTTTTGTTGCATGAGCAACAAAAGAGGGGGTGTCGTTTAATTTTTTAGCAGCCAATCTATGATGTTCTTCAGGTATTTTGGATAGTTATCTTTGATTGCATTGAGTGGCGCAAGTTCTCGTTTTCTTGTTTCGTCCGAAAGAATGCTCGCACTTATCTGATAGTAGCCAATTTCGTCACCTTTCTTTGTTACGAAATCGACTTCGGCATCACCTATTTTTCCAATGTAGACTTGAAAGCCACGTCGTTTTAGTTCCAAAAAAACAATGTTTTCAAGAATATGTCCAAAATCATCCGTGCGACTTCCGATAAGAACATTCCGTAATCCTGTATCTGAAAGGTAATATTTGCCGAGCGTTCTTAGAATCTCGTTTCCTCGCACGTCAAAACGGGGAACCTCATAAAAAATGAATGCATCGCACAATGCGGAAAGATATCGCTCAACGGTGTTTCCCGAAACTTTACGCCCTGAAGAAATCAGCGTGTCCGTAATCCGTTTTGATGAAATGGGGCTTCCAATATTGGAGCAGACTGTGCGCACTATTTTTTGCAGCAAAGTTACGTCTGTAATTTTTTCTCGCACGCAGACATCTTTTATAAGAACTGTGCTGAAAATGCCATCGATGTATGAGCGTCGCGTTTCTTCATCGTCAATCAGAAAAGGA
>CAMHLH010000092.1 GCA_946185925.1 uncultured Treponema sp. | reverse complement strand
CGACCCTGTAGCGTTTTTTGAATTCCACGACATCCTCGTAGGTCTCCTCGGGAGCAGCCTCGTCCTCATCGTCCCCAAAAACGCCCACCGAGGCCCCGATTTTTCTCCTCACAGTGAACGGAACCATGTCGGCCTCGTAGTCTATGACGACGAACGCTCCGTCCGGCTTCACGATTTTCGTGATTCTGTCGTCGTCGTACTCGAACCTTCTCGTGTCTCCGTCGGCATCGGTGACGGACGCGAGCAGATTTCCGTCGTAGCCGTAGCGCACAGTCCTAACGCCGTCCGAAATCGACTTGATTGAAGAGGAGTCCCTGGCGACCAGAATCGAGCGGGAAGAGCCGGAAGGGGACTTCAATGTGGCGCGGGTCACGAAGCCGCAGCTGGAGGTGAAGTAGACTTCGCTTCCGTCCCTTCTTTTTATCGAGGAGATGACACCGAAGTCGTCGAAGGTCCTTTCCTCGCCGTCGTCGAGAAAAAGGGAGAAGCCGTCCTCGCCTTCCTCGACAGTAATTTTTCCGTTCGCGGAGGATGAGACGAAAAGTCCTTCGCAGTCCTTCTTCAGGACATGGGGGATTCCTCTGTCGTCAACGTAGATGAGGCTATCGGGTCCAATCTTGTCGAACGAAACCGACGCCTCGCCGTACGAAGTCACTCCCCCGAGCTCCCTGCTGGCGGAATTCTTGAGCGACAAGTCGTGAAGGCGGCCGTGCATGGCGATGTACGCGTCCATTTTCTCAATCAGCTCCGCGATTTTTTCAGCATCGGAGCCGGAACCTTCCTCATCGGCGCATTTTCGGATGGCGTCCGACTTAGACTCAAGCAGCTCGGAAAGCTCGTCGTAGTCCATTTCGCAGTTCCAAAAGTCGAAGTCCGACCGGCACCTTATGATTCTGCAGTCCAGGTTGGTGCTCCACTTGCGGCCGAATGAGCCGTAACGCTGGAGACTAGAGCTGTCGGACGAAGAAGACGTGTAGTTCCTGCGCACCGAGAACACGCTCGTTCCGACCGCAATCGACAAGTCGCATTCGGAGGTCGTGTAGAGACCTTTGGAGAAGAGGACGGGGTCGCCGACTACAGTGACGGCCTTTCCCTCTTCGTCGGTCACAAGAATGGCGTGGGTCTCGTCGGATTTGGTGACAGTGAATCCCTCGGCCTGGTAATGTTCCTCAAGTGCCCTCTCGGCCTCTTCAAGCTTATTCTCGTATTCTGCAAGAGCCTCCTCGTCCATGCCGCTTTTGACCGCATCGTTGTAGTCAGAGAGGGCCGTCTCGTAGTTGGACACCACAGTGTCGGACTTTCTCCAGACTGGGTCGTAAATCGTATCCCCGGACACTTCATATATGTAGAAACCACTGTCGGGATCAGTGTCGTCATCGGCATATTGGATTCCGCCATTTTCGTTTTCCTTAAAATCCTCATTCTCGGAGTCCAAATCATCCGAATCGGCGTCATCCGAATCAGTGTCATCGTTGGAAGTCTCAGAATCTTCGGAAGCCTCGGTATCGGAAGAGTCGTCCGAATCCTCCGCATAGGCAATCGAAGGAAGGGCAAATGGCGACATCAAGAACAGGGCAAGAGCCGCCCTTCCAAGCAATTTAGGTATTTTCAAAATTCTTCTCCTAGTAAAAAGCAGCCACAATGGAGTCAATTGTCCAGTGTCATGTAGAAAATCTTGTCCAGGAGGCTTCCGTACTTGGACTTTGACGGAACATAGCCCCTGGCGGAGTTGACGAAGCTACCAGCGGTCGGGTTTCCGCTGCTGCTCACATAGCTGTCGGGATGGTTCATGAAGACGCCGTCAGCCTTCTCGGCGGCGAAGAACACGCCCGGAGAGCAGCTTCCTTCCGTGGAATTCCATGAATCCACGACGAACGAAGCGTAGTCGGCCTCCACAATGCCCGCGTAAAAAGGGATAAGCCCGTCGCCCTTTTCATCCCTGAGTTTCCTGACGAAGTCGAGGGAGTCCACATAAACGTCGCTCGGGATCCCCGACCTGTACGAGACGCATTTGTTCCTGAAGATTCCCAGGACGGCGTCCCTGTCGGCATAAGTCTCTATGGTGGCGGCAGCGGCCGAGGCGAAAGTGTCGAACGCCGACACGGCATCCGCGCAGTGGCCGAGATTCAGCACGCAGAAGGCCGAATTGGCAAGGTTCCTGTACTGCTCCTTGAACTGGGCCATGGCCGAATCGCAAAGAAGCGAGGCTGGAAGGCTCCCAGAAGCCGGAGCCGCATCCGACAAATACTGGAAGAAGGACTTGTAGTCCCAGCCGGCCTGGGATTCGATCGAGGGGGAGCCTGCCATAAGGTAAGCGGCGGAGCGGAACTCGTAGGCGGTTTCAAGGCAGACTCCAAAGCAGGTGTCGAAGCCGAGGAAGGCGAGTTTCTTTCCGTCCATGCCCCTCTCCACGGCCCATCTCATGTCCGAGATGGTCATGTAGGACGAGGAGCTTCCGCCGTCGTCCATCGCGAACGCCCTTGAAGAAACGTTTTCTCCGCCTCTCCAGCCGCTTCCGTGTCCCCAGACTATCAGGGCGTAGTTCTCGGCCTCGTAGTTTTTCCTCGCGAAAGAAAGGAGAGCCGAGAGTGTCGAGCGGTTCGACATGTCAAGCTCGGTGGCGGTGTCAACGGACAGCCCGAGCTCTTTCGAGGACAGTCTCTCGCTCACAATCAGGTTCGACTCGTGCTCGTCGCGCTCAAGCCGGAAAAGCCTCGTGTCCGTCCAGTCGCCGTTGGACGCGTCGTATCCGTCGGCCCTGTCGAGCAGGACAAGGACTTCCATGCCGGGAGGGAGAGGCGCGCTCTCCATCTCGTTCAAGTCGGCTATGGCGTCAGGCTCAAGAGAATTGTCGGCCGACATGTACACGACAACCGTCCACTGGTTCAGAGCTGGCTCCACATCGGCAGGCTCGGCATCGTCCTCAATCTCGGCCTCGTCGCCCTCCTCTCCGCTCTCGTCATGGTTTTCACGCTCAGAAGCCCCATCGTCGGAATCCACAGTGCCGCCGCCGACTTTCACGGAACGCGAAGATGAGCCGTCGACAGCGCATGACTGGAACGAAAACGCCGCAAAGAGGGTCGCAGCCGACAGAATGGCGAAAGCAAAAATCTTTCCAAAAAAGCGTTTCATTCAAAAACCTCCCTCGCAGAGTACATGCCGAAAGGGTCGGTCCATTCGCTTCCATCCGCGTACTCGATTTTCCTCACATACATGAAGTCGATTTTGTACGGCTCGTCCGGGACGATTGTGAGGTAGTCGTCCATAGGAATCAGGACGGCAGTCGAAGCCCCTGAAGGGACATTCCCATCGACCCTCTCGACGACATTGTTGGAGCCGACGAAGGGATTGTTGCCCTCGGAGTCGTAGAGCATGAACGAAACCGTGAAGGAGCTCACGTCCTTGTCCGAGCCGTTGTGGAACGAGAATTTCGCGCAGGCGTAGTCGTAGTCCCTCTCGTTGCCGCCAAGCTCGAACGCGGCCCCCTCTATCAAATACGGACAAAATTCGCCGCACACTGTCGAGCAGCCAGTCATGGAAAGTGCGGCCAAGGCAAGGCCGCCAAGCAAAGTCCTCTTAGTCATTTATCTCACCTCCTGTTTCAAGAGCATTGGAGACCTCAGCCTCCGCACAGTTTTTTCCAACGATTCCAGCCCGCTCCGAAAGTCTTCTCCTCATCTTCTCCGCGGACTTTCCGTCGCCGTTCATCAGCCGCCTCCTGTACTCGGTCAAGTCGGAGTAGAATTTGAGGAGCCCGCCAGGCCTGCCGCCTCCGCCGAGCTGCCCGAGCAGCCTCTCGGAGCCTTCGACGTCGCCGGCCCTCAAAAGCTCCTCGACCTCGACGAAGACTTCCCTCTCGCTTTCAACCTGGACGACAAGCACATTCCGCCTGTCGAAGAAGTCGATTTCCTCGTCCACCGACTTCCAGCCGGGAGCGAATCCCCTCATCCTCAATTTCCCCGACTCAAGCCCATCGACAGTGAACATTCCGTTCAGGTCGCTTTTTACGTTCCTGCAAAGCCCGAACGAAAGGTTGTAGCCCGGAACAGGCTTCCCATCCGTAGAGCAGACGCGGCCGACCAATGTTCCACTGCCGTCGAAGCCCGACGAGGCGCACGAGGAGACAAAAAACGCCGCGCCCAGAATCAGCTTTGAAAAATTCCTAGTTCGCATCCAAAACCTCGCTTGTCACTTTCCCCTCCGGAGACCTGTAGTAGACGAAGGAGCGGCCGCCCCTCTTTATCTCACCGATTTTCACCCGCGCGGAAGATTCGCTCCGCTCCGCGACCAAAAGCCCCCGGGAACCTTTCGCGTTTTTGGCGGCGGAAGCCCTCATCGAGGAAGCGGCGGCAGACGGCTCCGCACGAGAGGCCGAGGGCGTGAAGACCTCGCTGTGCTCCGCCAGGACAGAAAGCGGATTGTCGAACTTCGCGATTTTCCCCGCCAGATTCTTGAACGACGCGCTGACAGAAACGAAGAAGCCGTCGCAGTCGACGGACACGCCCGTTTCGCACCAGCCGCTGACACGCGCGGTCTCGGACACTGAAAGAAGAGTCTCCTTCAGCCTCTCAGGCTCGCAGACGAACGAAATCGAGGACGAATCCTTCATGAGCTTCTCGGAGAGGACCTCCGCGCCCCGAGCGAGCACGCAGTTCCTGAGCAGTGGAAGGACATTGTCCACCTTCTCGAAAGACGCCCTGATTCCACCGGACGAATCCACAACGGCGGACACCACAGCCCTTGCGGCCATCTTCCGCTCGTTGACCTGGCTCACAAAGTTGAACTGGGGCTTTCCCGAACTGTAGGAGACGACGCAGTAGTTCGCCGCCGCAACGTCCTCGCTGTTGCAGCCGGAGATTGCGAACGAGCATTTTCCCCCGAGCCAGGAGAGATTGGTCACGCGGCCGCCCTTCGCCTTGACAGAAGCCAGCACGGCCGCGAAAAGCTCCTGGGGAGCCAGAAGCGCGGCAGAAGCCGTGGACGCAGCCCCGTCCCGCCCCGCTCCGCCGGAGACAAGGGAGGAAGTCTCCACACTCTCCGCAGGGGATGACAGAGCCGAGACGGCGAACCGAACGGCGAACACGGCGCACAAGGAAATGGCCGCGAAAGCCAGATAGCCGCCGCGCCGCCTTCCGCCGTCGAACACGCTCCTGCCGGGAAGCCCCTCCAGAAAGAGCCGAGCGCGCCCGTCCGACGCGCTCTTGTAGCTGGAAAGGCGGTCCCGCTCCATCACGGCCACGTCGGCGAAAAGCCCCTTCCTGCCGACGGCGAGCTTCATGTCCTCCACGCTCGAAGAGACCGAATAGTTGGGGTGGATTTTCTCAAGCTCCCTGGCGACGAAACTGCGCCGCTTGCGCCCAAAGACGAAGCGCACAGGAATCCGGATCGAATACAGGTCGTAGTCGTCCTTTCTCACAAAAACTTTTTTCATAGAAACACCTTTTTCAATTGATTTTCAAACAAGGCGCAGACGCGCCCCTAGTCATTGTCCTTCACGGAAACTTTCCTTTTTCCCTCCCAGACGCACTCGCAAAGAACCTTGCCGTCCCTGAATGCGAGCTTCGCCGTTTTTATCTTGATTTCGGGATGCAGAGAAGAGCACATGGCCTTCCACGACTCAAAATCCGTCCCGGAGGACTCGAACGAGCCTGCGATGAAGGAATCCCTCGAAAGCTCCGCCCTCATCGAATCCGCCCGCCGCCGCAAAAGCTCGGCGTCACGGGCCATCGAGAAAAAAAGCGGCATGAAGACTGCCAGCAGGACGGAGGAAAGCACGCTCTCAAAAAGCGACATCGCACCAGCCCTCCTCCGCCCTAGCGTTCTCCGCATCCAACGCGCATTCGAAAGCGGCCCTCTCCCTCTCAAGGAGGCGGACACTTTCCCTCCTCGCAGCGAGCAGCGAACACATGAAGGCCGAGATGGAAAGAAGGACCACCATTGTAGGCAGCAGGGAAAAGCCCCTGGACAACCTTCTCTCCACCCTATTCCCAGGAAACGATGTCCATGTCATTCGACTCACCTCCTGAAAGGCCGTCCGCGCCCAGCGACAAGACCACGAACGGAGCGGAAGCAGGCGCGCCGTCGGGATAGACTTCGCCGGAGCGTCTGTAGACGTAGCCGTTGCCCCAAGGATCCAAGGGGATTTTTCTTTCGGTGTAGGGGCCGTTCCAGCCGTCGGGGACCGGGTACATGTCGGGCTTCTGCCAAAGGGCGGAAAGCCCCTGCTCTCCCGTCGGGAAGGAGCCGCAGTCGATGTAGTAGGCCTGCAGGGCCGCCTTGAAGCTTTCGATTTGCGTCCTGGCGTTCGCCACACGGGCCTTCTGCACCATCTTGTGGGCCGCCGCCCCGACCTGCGAGGCTAGAATCGCTGACACGGCAAGAACCGCCAGCGTCTCAACGAACGAGAAGCCGGCGTTGATTTTTCCGGCATTCTCAGCGCGCCTGTTCCTCCACTTCATCCTGTGGAAGAACTTCAAAACTTTTTTCATAGAACCTCCTATTTTTTCCAATTCGACCAGAGAACAGCCACGGGTCAAAAAACGGCCACGACCACGCTCTTCATAACGATTGCCAAGTAGACGGCAGCCGCGCATAGTAGCACCGGCTGCTCGAACGAAAGCACCGCCGAGCGGAACTTCGCCCTCCTCTTCTCAACGGCCTCGGCGATTTTCGAGAACGCGCAGTTTCCGCCACCGGATTCGGAAAGCGAAAGGCTTGAGTAGGCGACCCTCGACTCGTAGACGAAGCCCGCGTCGTACAGTGCCTGCCTGAAAGCCCCGGAGACGTCTCCGCCGCCCATCAGGGCCGACCTCACCGCCGCGACCGCAGCGCACAATCTCGGCGAACGCTCCACGACGCAGGCGGAGCAGTCAAGGGCGGCAACAACGGAAAGCCCGCAATCGCACAGGAACGAAAGCGACTTGAACAGGGAGACGCAGGGGTCCACGCCGAGGCAGCCGCGAAGGACAAAGACCACGGCGAGAGCGACCAGAGCCAAAAACGCGCCACCGACAAGACAGGAGCGGACAGCCTCCGCCTTGAAGGCAGCTCCGTCCATGCCGAACAGGCAGCCCGACTGGAACACGGACGAGTACGAAAAGACAGACACGAAGGCGCAGACGGCCGTCAGCACGACAATTAGAAGGGGATACGAGGCGGCCCCCAGGAACTTCTCGCGAGCCGCCTTCGTTTCGGAAAGGGTCCGTGCCAAATGCTCCATCGTCCGAGGCAGGTTTCCTCCAGACTCCGAAGCGGACACGAAAGCCACATACCAGTCGGGGAAGACCGCAGCCCTGCACGACATCAAGGCGAGAGAGAAGCGCTCCCCCTCTGAAACCCTCGCCCTCATCTCCGAAGCGATTTCCCCGTCAAGGACGGAAAGGCTTCTCGGCAAGTCCATGCCGGCGTTCAAAAGTTCCGAGACTCCCTCGGTGAAAGTCAACACAGCGTCGTTCATAAATTTTTCCTCCAGAAAGACAAGTGGGCGCCTTCAAAAGAAAAGAAGCGGCTCGGAAAAAGCCCCGGAAGGGAAGCTTCTGACATCGGCGTCCAGTTCCGCCCGCCCGTCCAGAAAAGAGAGCCGCTGGACGACAATCCCCCTCACGCAGGAGGACACGTCGCTTTCGCGCACCCCGAGGTCCCTCAGGCGGGAGAAGGCTTCATCCACGCCGGAAGTGTGCATGGTCGCGACGACCAGATGCCCGGTCAAGGAGGCGCGGACGCAGGCCCTTGCCGTCTCCTCGTCGCGCACCTCGCCAATGAAGACCACGTCCGGGTCCTGCCTGAAGACGAACCGGAGCGCGTCCGCAAAGCCCAGGCCGCCCCGGGAATCCACACGAATCTGGGTGACGCCGCCAAGCACGTATTCAGGCGGATCCTCTATCGTTATGATTTTCTTTCCGCCGCCGTTCCGCTCCTGTATCAAAGAGAGGATTGAAGCAGCAGTGGTCGACTTGCCGCTTCCAGTGGCTCCGCAGACAAGAAGCAGCCCAAATTCAGAGGAAGCCATCTCCTCGATGTCCGAAAGCTGTCCTCCGGAAAAGCCGAGGGACGAAAGCTCAAGCGGAACCCGCTCCGGATCGAGCAGCCTGAGGACCAAGGATTCGGAGTCGCCCCCCTTGCGTCCGGAGGAAGACGACACGCATGGCAGGCAGGACACGCGCACCGAGACGTTCCTCTCGCGTCCGCCGAAAGCCGATGAGAAAGAGAACTGGCCGTCCTGTCCGGTCCTGGACTCCATCAAATCCAGATTGGAAAGAGCCTTGACCCTGCGGACAAGCTCCCTGTTGCGTTCGTGCGAAAGCTCGCAGTAGCGCGACAACAGGCCAGAGACCCTGAAGCGGACGCAGCCCTCCTCTATGTGCACGTCCGTCGCCCCGCGCTCGACGGCGGCCGAAAAAATCGAATCGAGGAGGACGACCGTGACGCTCTCGTCCACAGAAGCCCCATCGTCGGAGGCGGAAGAATGCGAATCCATGCCGGGAGTTTCCCCGTCGCTCATTCCATAGCCGAGAGCGGCCCTCTTCCTCACAACGCCCTCGTCCACATCCACAAATTCGACAGCGCCGTTTTCCACGCCAATCCGCCTGAAGTGGCCGCTCGCCGCCCGGACCAGCTTTTCCCGCAAGGGGGAGCGGCCATTCCCGCCTGAATCGACCATGCCGAACACAATCCTTTTTCCGTCATCCTCAAGCACGCAGACCGAGTTGAAAATGCAGAACCTCGCAGAAAGCTCAAACTTCACCATACAAATTCCTCGTAAGCCCTTCTCATGATTTCCCTGTCGCCATCCACAGAGGCCTTCTTCCCGTCGTCTCCAGAACCGAAGACATCTGCTGTCGGAACCAGATAGATGACAAGCTCCGTCCTCTCCTTCGACTTCTCGACCGACTTGAAGAGACGGCCGAGAAGCGGAATCCTCGACACAAACGGGACCCTGGACACAGACTCTGAATCCTCCTCCTGAACAAGCCCGCTCAAAACCACAGGCTCCCCGGACC
>CAMHLH010000091.1 GCA_946185925.1 uncultured Treponema sp. | reverse complement strand
CGTTTTTGTTGTGATACTTGTGGTGATTGGCATTTCGCAGATTGTTGTGGGCAGGTCGTTCGAACTGAAGGCGATGAATGATTTTTATGCGACCGCGGGAAATGTGCTTCTGGAATTTTCGAATTCAGTGAATTTGTTTTTTTCATCGAAGGAGAACGAGCTTGAAGTGTTCGCCGAGAGCGATGCCGTGATAAACGCCGACGAATCAATCCATTCATATATCGGAGAGAGCGGCACTGTTTCCATTTCTTCCTACGAGAAAAGCGAGGTTGAGGAAAACGTCAGGCGGCTGGCGAAGTCGTTCACCGGAAACGACAAGGACATCGCCGAGCTATATTTGGGAACGAAGTGGGGAGGATACGCCACGAGCCTCGACGGCACGATGAACGGCGGATACGACCCGCGCGTGCGTCCGTGGTACTCTGCTGCGAACGGCGGAAACGGCGCGGCTGTCATAACTAACGCCTTCGAAAGCACGATAGGCTCAGTCGTCGTCGGAATATCGAAAAGCGCGTACGATTGGGACAGGAATTTCATCGGAAACGTCGGAGTTGAAATCACCCTCGATAATCTGACAAAAATCCTCTCGTCTCTGGATTTTGGGGAAGGCTCCCTTTTGATGATGGTGCAGGGGGACGGAACGATTCTCGCCGACACGGGAAGCCGGGAAAACGGATTCAAGAACGTGAACGACATAGGGCTTCCAGACCTTGCCTCGTTCGTCAACTCCAACGAGACGGACGGAAGGCTCGTGCTGTCGAACGAGAGATTTTTCACAAAATCGATTCTGAACGAGAAGACGGGCTACAAGATACTTGTCCTCTGCCCAAGAAAAACCGTTACTGCATCGTTCACCAGAACAATGATGCGCTCGTTCCTGATTTGCGTCTTCCTTTCATTCTTGTTTGCGCTGACGACGGCCGCCTTCATGAGGAAGAAGCTCCGCCCGCTGAAGTTCATCGGACGCGACATCAGCGAGAACGCGAAGGAGATTGCCGAGGGGCGCGCGAACCTTTCAAAGCGGCTTGTTGTGAAAGACAAGAACGAAATCGGCGATGTGGCCGAGAGCTTCAATCTCTATTCCGAAAAACTCCAGAACATAATCGGCAGCATGAAGGATTCGAAGGTCGCTTTGAGCGCGGCCGGCGACAGGCTCAGTGGAACAACGGAAGACGCGATGGCGGCAATCGAGCAGATTACGTCGGGAATCAGCAACCTCGGCGGAAACTTGAACCGCCAGAATGCCTGCGTCGAACAGACCAGCGAGAGCGTGGAGAACATTCTTTCGAGCATCCACTCCCTTGAGGGGTTGATTGGCACCCAGTCGGAGAGCGTGGAAGGGGCGAGCAGCGCGGTCGAGGAGATGGTCGGAAACATCAACGAAGTCAACCGCTCTGTGGACAAGATGGCGTCTTCATTCTCCCTGATAGCCGAAAGCGCGGAGGCTGGAGCCAGAACCCAGGAAGAGCTTTTGCGGAAAATCAGCGAAATCGAGAACCAGAGCAACCTTTTGAGCGAGGCGAACACCGTCATCGCGTCTATTGCGGAACAGACCAATCTTCTTGCGATGAACGCCGCAATCGAGGCCGCCCACGCGGGTGAGACCGGAAAGGGCTTCGCGGTCGTCGCCGACGAAATCAGGAAGCTTTCTGAGACTTCAAGCTCCCAGTCTGCCACAATCGGCGAGCAGCTTTCGGCGATACAGCGCGCGATAAACGACGTTGCCATGGCGACCGAGAGGGGCGTCGAAGGATACTCCCACTTGGCGAGCGAGGTGCGGACGACGGACAACCTGGTCAACCAGATAAAGACCGCCATGCAGGAGCAGACCGAAGGTTCCACGGTGATTACGGATGCGCTCTCGCAGATGAAGGACAGCACCCACCAGGTCCAGACTGCCTCAAAGGAGATGACTTCGAGCAGCCAGACAATCATGAGGGATGTCGGCACGCTGCAGGGCGAGACCGCCACAATCAAGCAGAGCATGTACGAGATGGGCGAGAGCGCGCGGAAGATAAACGACGCTGGCTCTGCCTTGTCGGATATTTCCAGCGTGATGAGCAAATCCATCGACGAAATCGGCTCCCATGTGGACCAGTTCACTGTCTAAGGCAGAAATTTGACAAATCCATGCTTTTGACCCTATATTCAAAGGCATGGATGTTTCTTACTTTTGGAACGGCGTGAACATCGCCTTGGCAAAGAGGAATTTGAGCGAGTCCTGGCTCTGCAAGGAGACTGGGCTTTCCCTCCGCACAATGAAGAACCGGATAAAAAAGGGCATTCAACCCCGCCTCGACGAAGCCGTGAGGATAACGGATGCGCTTGGAATGTCGCTGGACTCCATTTGCGATGGTTCTGAGACGGCTTCGGAAAGTCCCGTCGTTTCAAAAAAGCTCCGCGATGTTCCGCGCTCAAAGACGAAAGAATATTTCGACGGAGACTTCAAGGTTCCCGTCTACGAGCAGCTTTTCTCCGCGGGCCACGGCCAGTTCCTTGCCGACGAGGAGGAAGTGTCGGGCTACATCGCCGCGCCAAACAGCCTCAAACGCTATTCCGGGCACCTCGCCGCCACATTCGTCCGCGGAGACTCCATGGAGCCGACCCTTTTCAGCGGCGACACGATAATCTGCGACAACCTCGGCTACGACGGAACTGACGGAATCTACATAATCCACTACAAGGGCATGGGCTTCGTGAAGCGGCTCAAGAAAATGAAGGACGGCATCTCAATCATCTCCGACAACCCAATCTACGAGCCGATGTTCGAACCCGGCATGAGCGAGGATTTCCGCGTCGTGGGAAAAGTCCGCTACTGCATGGGCGGACATTGAGCGGGGGTGTTATTCCTCGTCGAACCTGTTCTCCCACTTTTTGCGGCTCGCCTTCATCTCGAGCGTGACCGGTATCTGGTCGAAGCCCAAATCCTTTCGAATCTGGTTCTTGAGGTAGGAGACGTAGCTTTCGGGCACGTTGTCCGGGCTGGTGCAGAAAATCCTGAACGCGACCGGGTTCACGCTCGTCTGCGTCATGTAGCGGACCTTGAAGTGGATTGCCTTCGTGGCCGGCGGCGGATACTTGAAGAGCCAGTCCTGCAGTGCCGCGTTCAACGACGACGTTCCGACCTTGCGCGTGAGCTGGTTGTAAATCTCGATTGCCTTGTTCATCAAGTCCTTTATGCCCTCTCCCTTCAAAGCCGAGAGGGGAAGTATCGGCGCCCAGTTCATCTGCCCGAACATGATTTTGATGTACTCGGTCGTTTCCCTGAGCGTCTTTCTGCTCTGGTCCTTCGTGTCCCACTTGTTCAGTATGAAGATGATTCCTCGGCCGCGCTCGAACGCGAGATTGCAGATTTTCTTGTCCTGCTCGGCAAGTCCTTCCTGAGCGTCAATCATCAAGAAAACGAGGTCGCACTGGTCGAGCGTCTTTATCGCCCTGTTCACCGAGTAGTATTCGACATTCTCGTGCACTTTCGACTTTCTTCTGATTCCCGCCGTGTCCAGGACCTCGAAGTCCCTGCCGCCGAAGCTGAACGTTCCCTCCACCACATCGCGCGTGGTTCCGGCGTAGTCGCTGACGATTGAGTTCTCCGTGTGCGTGAGCCTGTTCGAGAGCGTTGATTTTCCCACGTTCGGCTTTCCCATGATGGCGATTCTGATTGGCCTCGTTTCGTCGCTTCCTTCCGCCACTTTGGAGAAGTCAAGCCCCTCGACTATCTTGTTCGCGAATTCCGTGATGTGGTCGCCGTGGTCTGCGGAAATGAACATCAAGTCCTTGAAGCCGTATTTGAGGTAGTTCCAGGAGACGTCCTCCCCTGTTCCTCCCTCGCATTTGTTCACGGCGGTCACCACCTTGTCCTGGTACGGTCGGAGCAGGTCGATGAATTCCTCGTCCTCGCCCGTGATTTTTCCGGCTTCCAAAAGGAGCACGATTCTGTCCGCCTTCTTTATCATCGAGAGTGTCTTTTCCACGACAAGCTCGTCCATCACGGCTTCCATCGTGCCGATGTCCCTGTCGACCTTGTATCCGCCCGTGTCCACCAGATGCACCGGTTTCCCCGCGATGAACGCGGTCGCCTCCACAGGGTCGCGCGTGACGCCGGGCGTGGGGTCCACAATCGCGAGCCTTCTCCTCATGAAGCGGTTGAACAGCGTGGACTTTCCAACGTTCGGGCGGCCGGCGATGACGACGAGCGGAAGGTTCAGGTACGTCTTCTCCTTCGTGAACGTCAGCTCTTCCGTGGCGTTCTTGTCGATTTGCCCGAACTCGTCGGAAGCCGCTTTCGCTTTTCGCTCTGTCTCCGCGCTTTTCTCTTCGATTCTTTCTTCTTCGATATTGATTTTCACCGGCTTCGGCTTTGAGAAGTCCGGCTTTGATTTTTTCTGCTTAGCCATAACCCTAGATTCTACTTGAGATTTTGCAGGTTCGGAAGTGCTTGGAGGACCCAGCCCGGAGCCAATTTGGACTTTTCATGGTATCATTGTTCCATGTGTGAAAGCGAAGAAATCAGGCATAAGATTGAACATTATTTCTCTTTGAAAAACGACATTGACACTGTGCTGCTGTTCGGTTCGTTCGCTAAGGGGACAAACCATGAAAAAAGCGACATAGACATAGCCGTGCATTCGCGCAGGCCTCTTGAGTTCGAGGATTTGGCGGTCATGCAGACGGATTTGTCGCTTCTATGCAAGCGTGAGATTGACCTTGCGGATTTGTCGCAGGCGGAGGGGGTTTTTTTGTACCAAATCATGACGACGGGCATGAAGATAAAAATATCTGCTGATGTTTTCGTGCGGTATTTGACGAAGGCGCTCTGTTTCAAGGAGGATTTCCTTCCAACAATAGAGTTCATGAACAGGGAAAAAATCAGGAGGTTCATAAATGGATAAGGATGTTCTGGAAACGAAACTCACCGCGCTCATCCGATGCGTTCACCGGGTCAAGTCTCAAGAAATATCGACTCTTGAGGAGTTGGAGTCGAATCTCGACAAGCAGGAAATCATCATTTTGAATCTTCAGAGAGCCGTGCAAATCTGCGTCGACATAGGAAACCACGTTCTTTTGGATTTTGATTCAGGAACTCCGTCGACCATGGCTGAAACATTCAGGAAACTGGCACAAAACAATTTGATTTCCGACTCGACAGCGGACAATTTATGCCATGCCGTCGGCTTCCGCAACATTGCCGTCCACCAGTATGAAAATCTTGATTGCAAAATCATCTACGCGATAATCACAAAGCATTTGGACGATTTCAGGGATTTTTCCAAGGAAATCAGTTCTCTTCTGTGATTCGATTCCTTTTCCTATATGTTCTTCAGGTTCTTTTCGGATATCGCCTTGAGTTCGGCCAATGTGAACCGAGAGAGAAGTTCCTTTATCTTGCAGATTTTCTTCGCGCTCATGCTCAGCGTCCTGACGCCCATTCCGCCCAAAACCATCGCGCTCTCGTTCCTGGAGGCCATCTCTCCGCAGACGGACACGCTGATTCCCGCCGCCGCCGCTTCCTTGATGGTCTTGTCGATGAGCCTGAGCACCGCAAGGTGGAATTCGTCGTAGAGGGAAGCCACGTTCGCGTTCTCTCTGTCCACGCCGATTGTGTACTGCGTCAAATCGTTCGTTCCAATCGAGAAGAAGGCCGCGCGCTTTGCGAGGCAGTCCGCAATCATGGCCGCCGCCGCCGTCTCCACCATGATTCCAATCGGAACGTTCTCGTTGAAGTCGATTTTTGAATCCCGCAGCTCTTCCTTCGCTTTTTCGGCTATTGCGAGCGCCTCTTCCACCTGTTCAACGCTTGTTATGAGCGGAAGCATGATTTTGAGGTCGCCGAATATCGAGGCTCTGTACAAGGCCCTGAACTGGGTCTTGAGCTGGTTCGGGTTCGCAAGGCTGAGCCTGATTGCCCTTTGCCCCATGAGCGGATTTTTTTCCTCGTAGGTCTTCAGTTCGCTTGAGTTGACGATTTTGTCGCCGCCGGCGTCCAGCGTTCGTATCGTGACGGGCTTTCCCTTCATGGTCTGCAGGACTTTCTTGTAGGCCTCGAACTGGAATTCTTCGCTTACCGACGCGCATCTGTTGTGCGGCGTGCTTATGTCCGAGTTCGCCTTTGTCATGAAGAGAAATTCTGTCCTGAACAAGCCGATTCCGTCAGCGCCTTCCTCTTCCGCCATCTCCGCTTCCTCCACGGTTCCGATGTTCGCCATGAGCTTGAATTTCACTCCGTCCTTTGTGGTCGCGGGTTTGTCCCTGAACTTCGAGAGAAACGCGAGCCTCTCCTTGTCCTCTTCGATTTTCTTTCTATATTCGTCGATTGCCAGCGAGTCCGGGTCGTCTATCACTTCTCCGGCCGTTCCGTCGACTATGACAGTGTTCCCCTGCTTGATTTCCTCCGTGATTTTGTGGAGGTCGAATACCGCCGGGATTCCGTAGTTCCTTGCGAGGATGCCCACGTGCGACGAGACTCCGCCTTCGATGAGGGCGAGTCCCGCTATCTTGCGCTTTGAAAGAATCAGTGTGTCGCTCGGGTTCAGCGAGCGCGCGACGATGACCGAGCCGTCGGGGACTGTTTCGATGTTGAACGGGTGAAAGTCCAGCAGGTCGTCCAGAACCCTGCCGAAAATGTCCCTGATGTCCTGGGCACGCTCCGCGAGGTATTCGTTTCCGCTGGCTTCGAGCATCTCCGCGGATTCCTCGGTCTTCTCGTTCAGGATGTAGGCGATGTTGTAGTCGTGCTTGTCGAACGCCGTCCTAACGCCCTTCATGAATTCTGGGTCGTTGAGCATCAGATAATAGGTCTCGAAAATCTCCCTTTGAACCTTGTTGCTCGGAATGGAAGTGTCTTTTACGGTCTCCATCTGCGCCGCTATCTGCGTCATGACCGTCGCCAGGGATTTTTCGAATCTTTCAAATTCCTTTTCCCTGTCGCCTGGAAGTATGTGATTCTGGGGAATCACCCTTTTTTCTGATTCCGGAACGACGAACGCTTTTCCGATGCCTATTCCTGTCGATGCTGAAATTCCCAAAAACAAATTCATGATTTTACAATTTTATTATCATCTGAAAATACTGTCAAATGTTTTCAGTTGTTGATGTTTAATGCTAAACTGATGAAATGCTTTGAAAACTTTGCAGTCTTTCGCATTTGTTGGCAAACATTGTCATAAATGAATCCAAATGAGTTTTTTTCCGATAATTTCACAGTAAAAGCAGAGAGAAATTTGATGAAGAAAGAGAAGATATCAAGAGAGAAAATCATAGAGGCCTTTCTGAAAGTCAGCTTTCGGAAATCCTCTAGCGGAACAGCCCTTTCGGATTTGGCCAACGAGCTTGGGATAAAAAAAGCGTCGCTCTACAATTACTACGAGAACAGGGACGCGATGGTTTCCGATGTGCTCAGGTTCTGCTCTGATTCGCTCAAAGAAATTTCTCTTTCGGATTCACAGGACATCTGCGATTTTTCAGTGGATTTGTTCAAGGTTTTCGACACCCAGATGAACACGGAGATTCTGTCCCTGATTGACTCTGAGAAGCTCTTCGATGATTTGGCCTTCACGGCCTTCGAGGAATTCAAAATCCGCCTCATAAAGCTGCTCCGGCATAGATTGAAGGACCGCACTGAATTTTTCGTGGGCGCACTGCTCTTTCTTCTTGTTGACTACGTTTCCGCGAAAAAAATGATGGCGAGGAACGGCGACGAGATTGAATTTTCGGAGAGCAGGATTCGGCTTGTGATAAATTCTTTCTATTTGTCAACTGAGACTTGAATCTGCTATAATTGAATCAAATGTCTACTTTATATATTGTTGGAACTCCCATCGGGAATCTTGGGGACATAACGTTTCGCGCGGTCGAGACGTTCAAGTCTGTCGATGTCATTGCCGCCGAGGATACCAGGCACACGCTGCAGCTTCTCAATCATTTGGAGGTGAAAAAGCCTCTGATTTCATGTCGGTCGCAGAACGAAAGTGTCGCAGGTCAGAAGATAATAAAAATCCTCGACGAAGGGCAGAACGTGGCTTATGCAAGCGATGCGGGCACTCCTGGCGTGAGTGATCCCGGTGCCGTGTTGGCGGGCCTCGCCCGCGCTGCCGGACACACAGTAGTCCCGATTCCCGGTCCAAGTGCTTTCGCCTCCCTGGTGAGCGTCGCCGGAGCCGGTGGAAAGACCTTGATTTTCGAGGGGTTCCTGTCTCCGAAGCCCGGCCGTCGCCGCTCCCGGCTCAGGGAACTGCTGGCCACAGGGGATGCTGTCGTCCTTTACGAGTCTCCTTTCAGAGTTGTAAAATTATTGACGGACATAGCCGATATAGAATCTAGTAGAAGGGTGGTCGTCGGTCGTGAGTTGACAAAGCTTCACGAGGAGATTATCGAAGGTACAGCAGCTGAAATGAGGGACGAATTCGCTGGTCGCGACAAGGTTCTTGGGGAGTTTGCTGTGTTCATTTCCGGAATCAAAAAGACTCAACTTTCGGAGGAAAAGTCCGATAATTAGAGCATACAAAAGGGCAGGTCATTATGATGTCAATTAAACTTGATACTGTTGGAGGAGTTAATCCTCTCAATAATGTTCAGAATACGCACCATCCGAACAGCAGGACGCCTGGAATCGCCGTAAACGATTCAATCAGCGTGTCTGCCGAGGCTGCAAGTGCCGCCGAGGCTTACTATTTGGATCAGGTTGCTGAAGAAACACCAGATGTTCGTTCTGACCTTATTGCTTCGATTAAAGAAAAGATAAAGGATCCGAATTATCTCAGTCCTGAGAGAATCGCTTCCACGGCTGACAGCTTGATGATGGCTTGGGGTCTCTAAGTTTCATCTGCGCTTGTCTAACTTTAATCTGGATAATCTGTAAAGGATTTGCGGATTTTTGGTAAATGCAATGGAATGCAGCTCTAAATTTTCTTAATCAACTAAAAGGACTGTCTTTTGGCAGTCCTTTTTTATTGCCCCAGCGACCCGATGTTTTTTCAAAAAATACATTCAAAACTAGGCTGAATTCTATCGAAAATATAATAAACTTGTTCGGAAAAGTC
>CAMHLH010000090.1 GCA_946185925.1 uncultured Treponema sp. | reverse complement strand
TGCATTAAATTCATGATAAGCATTTTTTATTTATAAGGAGTAAATTCATGGCAGTAAAAGTTGCTATTAACGGTTTCGGCCGTATCGGCCGTTTGGCTTTCCGTCAGATGTTCGACGCTGAGGGATATGAGGTTGTCGCAATCAACGATTTGACGAAGCCTTCAATGCTCGCTCATCTTTTGAAGTACGATACAGCCCAGGGCGGATACGCTGGACACATCGGCGAGAACAAGCACACAGTCACTTCTAACGACGAGGCTGGAACTTTGACAGTCGACGGAAAAGAGCTCAAGATCTACGCTGAGAAAGATGCCAAGGATTGCCCTTGGGGAAAACTCGGTGTCGACGTCGTTCTCGAGTGCACAGGTTTCTACACATCAAAAGAGAAGGCTCAGGCCCACATCGACGCTGGCGCAAAGAAAGTCGTAATCTCAGCTCCTGCTGGAAACGATCTTCCTACAATCGTATTCAACGTGAACAACAAGTCTCTCAAGGCTTCTGACACAATCATCTCTGCTGCATCTTGCACTACAAACTGCTTGGCTCCAATGGCTCAGGCTCTCAACAACTACGCTCCAATCCAGTCTGGAATCATGTCTACAATCCACGCCTACACTGGCGACCAGATGATTCTCGACGGCCCACAGCGCAAGGGTGACCTCCGCCGCTCAAGAGCTGGTGCCCAGAACATCGTTCCTAACTCTACAGGTGCTGCGAAGGCCATCGGTCTCGTAATCCCAGAGTTGAACGGAAAACTCATCGGTTCTGCTCAGCGCGTTCCGGTTCCAACAGGCTCTACAACAATCCTCACAGCTGTCGTCAAGGGCAAGGACATCACAAAAGAGGGCATCAACGCCGCTATGAAGGCCGCTTCTAACGAGTCTTTCGGCTACAACGAGGATCAGATTGTTTCTTCTGACGTAATCGGAATGAGATTCGGCTCTCTCTTCGACGCTACTCAGACAATGGTTTCAAAGATTTCTGACGATACATATCAGGTTCAGGTTGTTTCTTGGTATGACAACGAGAACTCATACACATCTCAGATGGTCCGCACAATCAAATATTTCGCTGAGTTGAAATAGTTGATGCTGTCGTGATTCTTTGAGTCATGAAAAGGGGCTTCGGCGTTTTGTCGAGGCCCTTTTTTGTTATAAAAATCGCTTTAATGTTGTAGAATCGAATCATGAGTAAAAAATATGATTCTGATGATGAAAAAGTCCAGGGGGATGAAATCGACATCTCCGAAATGAAGACCATAGATGCTGAGAAATCTGTGGAGACTAGAAAAACGGCCGGGAAAAAGAGGGGAGTGGGTGGAAAAGTCGTTCTCATTCTTTTTCTTTTGTTGCTGTTGTCCTTTGCCGCATTGCTTGTTTTCTGCGCTTTTGACAAAAAATCTGCGATTTCCGCGATTCCAAAAACTTTTTCCTGCTATGTGAAAACCGACTCCGCAATAGACGCGCTTGACCCGATGCTCGACCTCCGTGCCGCCGATGTCCTGCTTTCAAGTCCCGAATTCGTCGGCTTCAGGTCTGTCTTCATGGATTTGCGCTCCTCTCCGCTTAGGAAGAACAAAATCTTCAGGAAAATTGCGGCGAGGCCGATAGATGCGGCCTTGTACGACGGTGCGATGGAGGCCGGAAAGCAGAATTTCATAGCCGCGGTGGATTTGGGCTGTTTTTCTTTCGTCTCGCGGCCCATGCTGTCGTTTTTTCCAAAAATCCTTCCGCTCGTTGACCCGATTCTCAAGGAGAACAAGATTGGGCTTGGCATTGTGGAGAACGAGAGCCTTTCTTATTTTGAATTGAATGTTGACGGAGCCGTTTATTATTTCGTTCCTGTGAAGAATCTGGTGATTTTTTCAGATTCTCCAGATTTGCTCCTCATGGCGGCTGTCTTCGACAACGATGTCTCCTACACCGCTTCCCAGAAAAAACTCATATCGCAAAAGTCCAAGGACCTCCGCGTGATTGCCAACGCCCGGAGCCTGGCCGAATCCTTCACAAAGGATGCCGATGTGCTCGGCAAAGTCGTGGACGTTCTTCCTTCCGACGAGCTTTCGGTTGTGTCCGTGAAATTTTCCGATTCCGACATCTATGTTGACATGAAGGTGCCTCTTGACGCCGAGTCTGTTGCGGCTTCTTCGTTGGGCGCGATTCTTTCGAAAAAATCGACCGCGCCTGAAATCCTTTCCCGCATGACCGACATCGTTCAGTACTACACGGTCTTGAATGCCGGTACTTTTGAGGAACTTCAGAAAAGCGTATTCCCCGTGCTTCCTGTGAAAAATCCCGCTTCAATGTGGGATTCCGCCAATTCCGCCTGCCGCTTCGCTTTTTCAATGGACATCGACGAGCTTCTTTTTTCTTGGACCGGAAGGGAATTCGCCGTTCTTGGAATAGAGAACCAGAATGACCCCGTCTTCGCGATTCAAATTTCCGACGAGAAAAAACGGCAGCAGGTTTTCGACAAAATCGTAGACTCAATCTTCATAAATTCCGACAACTCGCTGATTTTGGACGGAGCGAGGCTTCCCCGCCTGAGGCTTCCTTCGTTCTTGAACGGCCTGCTTTCGATGTTTGGAATATCGCTTCCGAAACCCTACTACATGGTCTTGGACGACTACATCTACTTTTCAGAAAGTCCAGAGGCTCTTTCCGCCATCTTCATGGAAAACGACAAGGGCGATTCCCTGATGAAAGTCGAGAGCTGGAAAACCGTATCTTCTGGCATCAAGAACGATGCGACCGTCTCTCTCTTCTACAATTTGAACCGCTCTATTCCTTTTTTCCTCCGCTCCAACGCAGCCCTTTCCAAAGTGCTTGAGCTTTACACAGTCGGAAGGTTCGATGTGAAGATAAAAGATGGCGAGCTGGATTTCGTTTTGCAGGCGAATTCAGACGCCGCCAAGGATTTGCGCTCTGTTCCGGGCTTCCCTCTTGAAATTCCTTCGGATGCCGTCGCCAAGAATTTTGTCGTCGAGAACAGGGAGAATCCGAAATTTGTTTTCTGGTCTGGAAAAGATTCCATCAGCCGGCTTGATTTGGCGAGTTTGGAGACAAAGACCGTGGAGAATGTGGGAAAATGCCAGCTTGTTCCGGCGAGCCAGAAGCAGAGAGACGCTTCTCTTTGGGCTGTGAGCTCCGACGGCTATGTCTACCTCTGCGACAGAAACCTTGAATTCCTTGAGAATTTCCCCGTCGTGCTTCCTGAGCGCACTGTCCCCGGAATTGCGGTTTGCGACGACGGCGTTCTCGTTCCTCTTGAAAACGGCTCAATCGTTCTCGTCTATCCGAACGGCAGCACGTCGACTATAAAAATGCCTGAGATTTCGATAAAAGCTTCTCCGTCTGTGCTTGGAAACATAGTTTCCGTCTACAACAAGTCCTTCCTTGGGGCGATTTATTTCGCGGACTTGAAGTCGCTTTCGTGTGTGAACGCGGAGAATCCTATCGAAATGTTCGAGATTGGCTTTGGAAGTCCCGCCTCGATTGTGAGCGGCAAGAAACTCTACACGGCCTTCGTGACCCAGGCCGGAAGCCTTTCAATCTGGGAGGATATGGGGACCGAGCCTGTCGTGTCGAAAAATCTTGGAGAGTCGGAGTCTTCGTTGGACAGCACGTTCGAAGGCAGGCTCTGCGCAAGTTCAAAGTATTTCTACGCTCTTTCGACCGATGCGGTCTTGTACAGGATTTCCTTGAACGGAGATTTGCTTTCTGTGAAAATCCCGAACTCAAGCGCGAGGGACGCATTCCTCTCCGTGAAAAAAATGGAAAAGTCCGGTGAGGAGTGCGTCTTTGTGAACGCCGACTCGAACGTGATATACGGATTCAGCGAGGATTTGGAGCTTTTGCAGGGCTTTCCCGTGGTCGGTTCTGGAAGTCCGGTCTTCGCCGATGTCGACGGCGACAAGAAGAACGAGATTCTCGCAATCTCCTTGGACAAGAAAATCACAGCATGTAAATTGAGGTGAGCGTCATGAACGTTTTGAAGAGGCTTCTGCCCTTGCTCTCTGCCTTGTTCGCGTTTTCCTGCACGAGTTTGCAGCAGGACGTGAGCATAGAGCAGATTTCCTACAGCGACGAGGTTCTTTCGTTTGAGGCCAGGATGGCTTCTCTCGATGCCGATTCGTTTTTGAAGAATGTCGACGATGAGACCCGTAGCTTGAATGCGCAGAAAATCGAGGAATTTATAGTCGACATAGAGCGCGCGCTTTCGGACAAGTCCATACAGAAGGCTGCCCGTTCCCGCCTTTTCGCCCTTGAGGGAAAGGCCTTTTTCATACATGGCGACAAAAACAAGGCGTCGTCGATGTATGAGAAGTCCATTTCCGAGTACAAGGGCGACACTGAGGCCGTGATTTTGGCCTACAGGCTGGGGCTTTTGGAGAATGACAATATCGAAGATAAGGTGAATGAAGTCGCCGAGAAGAGCCTCCTTGTCCTCGAGAACGCCCTGACTTTCTACGCGGGGAAGAAATACGCAGATTCTGTCGCAAAATTTGACGAGGCTTTTTTGACTTTGGACGAGTTCTATCAGATTTCGTACAGAAAAATCCGTGATTTGGCATGGAGCCTCCGCAATGTGGACTCGGACTCGGAATCGGCCGACTTGCTTTCCCTGCCGGAAATAACCGTTTCCCAAATGCTTTCGATTGCGAAATCCAAGTCTGATTTCCTCTACAATCTTGCTGGCGGAAAGAAGATGAGCGAGCGGGAATTCTACTACAGAGTCTTCTCTTACGGGCTTCTGGAATCTGCCTCCGCTGAAAGTCCCGCTGTGGATTCTGGAACATTGGTTTCCAAGATTCTTTCTGCCCGCTTTCTTTGGAATCTCTACAACGCCAAAAAGGGCGGTGGCGATTTGAAAAAGTATTCCGGAAAGATGAAGAAGTCCCCCGTTCTCGATTTGCCGCTTGATTCCCCTGATTTTGACGCTGTTCTCGGTTGCGTGGAAAATGAGTTCATGTCACTTGAGGATGGGCGGAATTTCAAAAGTGAAAAAAATGTAAGCGGTGTGGATTTCAGTTCGTATGTCGAAAAGGTGGAAAATTCCAGATAGATGACTGTTTTTTACTAAAAGTTTCTCTGGAATTTGTCGAAGTTTTTTCTTTGACTTTGAAAATAGTATGGTTTATCATTAATCAATTGATTTTTGAATTTAATAAATTTTCTTTGGAGGAAAGTTAAAAATGATCAAGACTGTAAAAGACGTCGATTTGACCGGAAAGAGAATCATCATGCGTGTCGATTTCAACGTGCCTATGAAAGACGGCGTGGTTCAGGACGACACTAGAATTGTAGCCGCATTGCCGACAATCAAATACATCCTTGAGCAGAAACCTAGGAGCCTTGTCTTGATGAGCCACTTGGGCGACCCGAAAAAGGACGTCAAAAAGGCCCAGGAAAAGGCCGAGAAGGCTGGAAAAACATGGACAGACGCAGATTCAGAGAAATTCATAAACGGAAAGAACCGTCTTGAGCCTGTCGTGAAATATTTCGCAGAGAAGCTTGGAACTCCTGTGAAATTCCTTCCTGACGCACTCGGACAGAAAGCGGCTATCGATGCGCTTCCAGAAGGTGCTGTCGCCATGCTTGAGAACACTCGCTTCCACAAAGAAGAGACATCCAAGGACGCTGCTGAGCGCGATGTCATGGCCAAGGAGCTTGCTTCTTACGGAGACATCTTCGTGAACGACGCGTTCGGAACTGCCCACCGCGACCAGGCTTCTACAGCTTCTATCGCGAAATTCGTATCTACGAAAGTCGGTGGATTCTTGATGGAGAAGGAAGTCAAATACATCCAGCCGATGGTCGAGAATCCTCCAAAACCTCAGGTCGCAATCATCGGAGGCGCAAAAGTCTCTTCAAAAATCGCGGTTCTCGAGTCTCTCTTGAAGAACGCTTCGGCCCTCGTAATCGGTGGTGGAATGGCATACACGTTCTTGAAGGCCCAGGGCTTCAAGGTCGGAATCTCTCTCGTTGAGGACGATTTCATCGACACTGCGAAGAAGCTTCTCGCCGATGCTGAGAAGAAGGGCGTGAAAATCGTTCTTCCAGTCGACCATGTAGCCGCCGACAAATTCGATGCAAACGCAACTCCGGTCGCTGTCGACGGAAAGGATATCCCTGACAACCTCATGGCTATGGATGTCGGACCAAAGACAATCGAAGCCTACAAAGAGGTTCTTTCAACCGCGAAATCAATCGTTTGGAACGGACCTGTGGGAGTCTTCGAGTTCGATGCGTTCGCGAAGGGAACAGAGACAGTCGCCCGTCTCGTCGCTGAGGCTACAGGCCGTGGTGCGATGACTGTCGTCGGCGGTGGTGATTCGGTCGCCGCTGTCAACAAGTTCAACTTGGCCGATAAAATGAGCCATGTTTCAACAGGTGGTGGAGCTTCTCTCGAATTCCTTGAAGGAAAGACACTTCCAGGAATTGCTTGTTTGGAGACTAAATAAATAATCAAAATTTGACACGAATGTCGGGAAGTCCTTGATTTTCCGACATTCGCGTTTTTTGAAATCTTGTTGAAATTTATAAGGGGTTTGTATGCGTGCTAAGTATATTGCTGGTAACTGGAAAATGAACATGGACAAGGCAGGTGCTATAGAACTTGCCAAAGCTCTTGTGGAGCAGCTCAAGGATGTGAAGAACACTTTTATGATTGCGCCTCCTTTCGTCTATCTTGATGCCGTCTCTCAGATTGTGAAAGGTTCCAACATTATCCTTGGTGCCCAGGATGTTACTTACACAGAAAACGGAGCGCATACTGGCGAGATTTCTGCCACGATGCTGAAGGATGTCGGTGTTCAAACTGTAATTCTCGGCCACAGTGAGAGGCGCAACGATTTCTATGAGAACAACAAGGTGGTCAACGACAAAGTAAAGATTGCGTTGAAACACGGTTTGGATGTCGTGCTGTGTATCGGAGAGAGATATTCCCACAAAATTGTCGGGGTCACGGAGGCTGTGTGCAGTTTGCAGATAAGGACGGCTCTCGCTGGTGTTTCGGCAGAGCAGATGTCCCACATAACAATCGCTTATGAGCCGATTTGGGCCATTGGAACTGGTCAGACGGCCACTCCAGAGGAGGCCAACAAGACTCATGCGTTTGTGCGAAAGACTATCGGAGCGATTTACGGACAGAAAATCGCCGACGAGATAAAAATCCTCTACGGCGGTTCGATGAACGCCAAAAATGCCGAGGAGCTTCTCGCCCAGTCAGACATAGACGGTGGCTTGATTGGTGGAGCTTCGCTGAAGGCAGAGACGTTCGTTCCTATATGCGAGTTTTCAGTAAAATAAAATTCCTTGAGTAATTTCGATTTTTTTTGCGGCCGACAGTTTCAGTTGATTCTGTCGGCTTTTTCGTATAGTATTATTGTTCTATAAAATTAAATGTACCGAATAAAGTTTGGAGAAAAAAATGGGTGCTATTAGCATAGTTCTTTTGGTTGCTTTTGTTATCGTTTGTGTTTTTTTGGTTCTTCTCGTTCTTGTGCAGGATCAGGACAACAGCGGTATGGGTGGAATGCTTGGTGGTGGAAATTCAGCCGCTTTTGGAGCGCATTCTGCCTCGGTTTTGACGAAAGCCACCGGGGTTTTTGTCGCGTTGTTCTTCATTGTTGTCTTCGCTCTTGCCTTTGCGAACAGAAAGTCGTCAAGAAGCCATATCGATGATTTGTCAGAGGCCGCGAAATCTATGAATATTCAGAGCGATGCCGCTGCCGGCGCTTCCGCTTCTGACTGGTGGAAAGAAAGCAACAAGGCTGAGACTCCTGTTTCTGAGTCTTCAGAGACTGTTCCTGAAGCTGTTTCCGAGGAGCCTGCCGCAGTTGACGCATCCGTGAATGCCGAGGAAGCTGCCGTTTCTACAGAGCCGACAGCTCCTGTCGAAGCCGTTGAAGCGACTGCCGATGCGGCTGCCGCCGATGTCGCTGCTCCGGCTGCTGCTGATTCAACAGTTGCAGAGCCTGCCGCAGAGGCGACTCCTGCTGCTGCAAACTAAACATGTCTTTTCTTAAAGACCAGGAGGTCATTTTATGGTACTTGGAGAAATTTTCCCAAAAGAGACTATCGTTGTGAACCTTGAAAGTACTGAAAAAGATGAACTCTTTGAAGAGATGGTCGAGTCCATTCATTCGTTCTGCCCTAGTTTGGACAGGGCGGATGCGTTAGCGGCTCTCAATGAGCGCGAGTCTAAAATGTCCACTGGGATAATGCACAGTGTGGGAGTTCCTCATGCCCTTATTCCCAGCGTCAAAGGTAGTATAGGTGCCATTGGCATCAGTAGGGCCGGAATTGATTACGATTCTTTGGACAAGGCTCCCGTTCACATCGTTTTCATGATTCTTGGTGCGTCGGATGAAACTGAGCGCCACATTCAGATTCTAAAGCAGCTTGCTTTGGTCCTTCAAATTCCTGGAATTGTCGACAAACTCGTCAGATGCCAAAGTGCTTCTGACGTTTATAATTTGATTTCGAAATCAGAGGAGTCACTTTCTGATTAAGGGGAGGAGTAATGGCTGGTAAAGTGGTAAATGGTGAGTCCGCTGTTCTCAATCATCTTTTTGAGGTTGAGCAGAATGCCCAGGCTTTGACTTTGGATGCCCAGAGAGAAGCTGACAAGAGAATCAGTTCTGCAAAGTCTGCCGCTGATGAAAAATTCAAGGCGGCTTATGAGAAGATTGTTGCGGAAAATGAGCAACTGTATGAAAAATCCATCAGCGAGATAAAATCGAAATCTGAATTGGAAATAAAGAATTTCAAGGAAAGAATACTGAAATCCGGCAAGACTGTCGAAAGCTTCGATTCATGCTTGGACAAAATCTTGTTTGCTTAATTTCCAAAGATGATTGATAATAGATATTGTTGAAAATTTTATCGAGGTGATTTTATGGATTCGTCTGCGGCTTCTGCTTATGTTTACGCAAAAGCGGGTGGAATGCTCGCTAAATCGTTCGTTGGGAAAAATGCTTCCAGACTGTTTTCTGTAAAATCGCTTAGAGACTTGTATTCCCTTCTTTTTTCCGGAGATGTTTCTTCTGCTCCGGAGATGCTTTTGT
>CAMHLH010000089.1 GCA_946185925.1 uncultured Treponema sp. | reverse complement strand
CCTGCGTCTCGTTGAACACGATGCGTCCCTCCTTCATGTAGAAGTTCCTGTTGAGCCAGGCGACCTCTCCGCCGTGGAGCGACACGTCCCCGTTCAACGCGAAATCACCGGAGGCGGAGTCGAGATAGAGCGCGAGCGACGTGTCCGGCGTTATAAGCCCCCTGAGCAGCGGATTGAAGAGAATCTGCACCTTGTTTCCGACCAGAAAGTTCAAATCCGCGACCACGTTCAGAGGATTCGGCTCCTCGCGAGTCTCCTCCTCGGCTTCCTGCTCGGAATTCCTTGCCGCGATGTTCTTTATGCCCTCAGGAATGAGCTTCAAAAGACCATCGAGCGACAGCTGGTTCTGTAGCTCGCTGGTCACAATCTCCAAATCTGCGTTGGAAACCATCACGTCACCCTTCACCGCAAGCGAATCGGGAAGAGTGAACGACAAGTCGAGGTTGGCGAGCGCGTCGCCCTTTGCGTGAATGAAAGGCAGAGTCATGTCGAGCGGAATGCCCTTCTTTCCGACAGTCGCCAAATGCAGAAGCACGTTGTCGACCGACCATCTGTCGAATATGACATCCGCGCTCAGATAGAAGTTGGACTCGCCGCACGAGCAGAGAGTCTGAAGAAGACTGACGCCATCGGCACCGGCAGAAACCTGGACATTTCCGGCGTTTATCACCTCGGGAGTGAGCATCGGAATCTTCACAGAGAAATCCTCGATATCCACGAAGCCCGAAAATTCAGGGTCCGTCGTCCTGCCCGCGATGCGCAGGTTTCCGTTCATCTTGCCGGACGGGAACGAGACTTCGGGAATCGCCACAACCGAGCAGATTTTCTGCAAATCCGCGCTCAAGTCCTTTATGTAGATTTCCATGTTGCCGTCGTCCACAACGCCCTCCGCGTCGAACATGAACGTGTCGTTCTTGCCGGTACGCGCAGTGAAGCCGCCCTCCCCAATCGAAGCGGAGAAGCCTTTCGGATTGTCCGTGGAGATGTCGATTTGCCCTGGAATGTGGACAAGGTTCAGCACGAAAGGCATCGGCTTTTCGAATATGCTTCCGACCGCGCCGGGAGACTTCACCGAGACAGAGAAGAATTCCGGCAGTTTGAAGAGGCTGTCGTCATCCTCGTCCACGACGCTGTTGAACTCAAATTCAAGCGGAGAGACGATGTCCATGCCCGCCGCGGAAACAGAAGCGTCCGCCGTCGCGCTGCCGATGAAATTCCTCAAGTCGAAGTTGGCGTTGAAATCCTGAAGATTGAAGAAGGCGAAATTCAAGTTGAAGTCGGAGACATCCAGATTTCCGTTCTCAAGCACGAGAAAGCCCGACGCGTCGAGAGGATAGCCGGAAAGCGACAGGGAAATCTTGCTCAGGTTCAACGACACGAACGGGTCCGCTACAGTCCCCGTCGCGCTCAATTCCGCGTCAATCACGTTCGACAGGTCCTGGTTCTTCATGAAGCGGGACGCAGGAAAAGAATCGAGGGACACCTGCAACGACAGATAGAGGTCGTTCATCACGGAATCCAGCGACAGGGGGCTTTCTTTGGGATTCGAGACTTCGGCGAAGAGCGAAATCTTCTCGGACGAAAGCGGGCTCTGCCCCGAAAGCTCCATGACGGCGTTGCCGAAAATTCCTCTGTTGAAGTTCCACCTGACGCTGCCTCCCATGTCAAGCTCGGAATTTACATCCGTGAAGGTGAAGGCGTTGAACACGAAGTCGTCCTTGGTCAGTTCCCCGGAAAACGAAATCTTAGGGTCTATCGGAATCGCCCCCGTAAGCTCGCTCGCCTCGAACCTCGCGACAGACATGTTCAGACCGTCGTTTTCAGAATAGAAGAAAGTTGCCATGGTGGAGAGGGAGAAAATATACTTGTCGACCGACAAAGGCAGGGAAGAGAACTGGAAGAAGCCGCTCAACCCGTCCTTCATGCTTATCATGGAGTCAAAGCCGTAGTCGCCGGACACTGAAATCCAATCGGGCGTTATGTTCCCGTAGAAACTGTACGGCATCGAGTTGAGCGAGAAGTCCGTGTCGAAATAGACATTCCCGTCGCCGCCGAACGAAGCCGAGGCGCCGCCCTGCACAGAGACCGCCCCGTACTGCAGGTTCAGGTCGCTTACCTGCAGGCTCTCGTCCGAACCGTCGAACGCGAACGTGAGGAGCTGCCCGTCGTCCTCCGTATTCGCGACGAAACCATACGGGACATTGTAGGAAAACGAATCAAAATCCGTGGAGAAGAATATCTCGCTCGACATGACGAACGGACGAAGGCTCTTTTCAAGCGAGGAAAGACTCTCAGACATGCTCTGCGGCAGGAAGACGGCGGCGGTTCCGACCACGCTGTCGGCGAACAAGTCCGAAAGATACGCGCGCGCCTGCACATAGTTGCTCTTCCCCATTATGAAGCTGCCGTCCACTTCAATTTTTCCGACCCCGTAGTCCGAATGAGAATAGTCCATGAGGCTTCCGGAAAAATCCACGGAGGACTTGCCCGGAAGCACAGAAAAATCGATGGCTGTGAGGAACCTGTCGTTCATCGCCAGCTGCGGCACATACACGTTGAAGCCGTTCTGGTAAGGCTCCAGATACACGGTGTCGCTGGAGACCACGCTGCCGTTCCCCAGGAAAAAATAGTCGAGGCTCAGCATTCCGAAAGGCTGGAGCTTCACTATGTCGAAATTCCCCACATAGCCCGCGCTCACAGTCTGATTGGCCACGGCGAGCCTTTTGAAGCGCACCTTCTTCTCCGTCCCTTCGGCCTTGCAGACGACGCCCAGTCTCTCGCCCAGAAGCCCGGCAGACAGATTCACCGACAAATCCGTCTTGTACGACACGGAAAGGTCATCCAGCTTCAAGTCCGCGCTCGCGGTTCCGCTCATGGTGGAGCCGGAAATCTTCTTGAGCAAATCGTTCTTCCTCTTCACAATCAAGAGACTGAACGGATCGAAATTCTCGGAACTAATGTCCGCGTGCAGACTTCCAGCCTCCAAATCGTATTCGGCGAACATATTGAACGGAAAAGCCGTTCTCATCGTCCTGAACTGGAATTTTCCATCGTTGTAGTTCAAAAGAGAATCCAGGCGGGAGACGGAATAGTCGGCCCCCGCCACGTTGGAGAGCCTAACGGTCGCCGAGCTGCCGTCGAACGCGGGAACGAAATTGCCGGACAGTTCGAAGGCCGCGGCGGAGACGTCCCTTTTTCCGCCGGTCTTGAGCAGTTCCGTCTCGAAATTGGCGACTCCGCCCGCGGAAAACTCAATGTCGCCGCTCGACGAGCCGACGGAATCCAAGTCAAGCCTCTTGAGCTTCACCAGCAGGTCGTTCATCTCGTCCGAATAATGCAGGACGACATCCTTAACGACCACGTCGAAGGGCAGCCTGAAATCGTCAAGCGAGGAAGCCCCCCCGTCCGCACCAGCCCCGTCGCCAGAGAGCAAGTCCATAATCTTCCTCACAGGAGCGCTGTCGCTAGCGGCATTGTACTCCACGACGACGCCGCTCACCGTAAGAACGTCCAAAGCGTCCAAGGGATTCTCCGACTTGAATTTCTCAAGGTCGTAGGACAGCACTGCGCTTCTTATGGAGGCAAGCTTCTTCCCCGTCTCCACGTCGAAAATCTCGATTCCGCTCATGTTGATGTTCGAGAAAATCGAGGGCGAAAGCGACTTGTAGGAGATGCGGAGTCCCGTGACCTCGTTGAACACGGACGAGTATTTAAGTTCGATTTCAGAAATTATTTTTGTGACGGAGACATAGATAGGACGGACAACGAAAGCTGAGAGAACGAAGAGGATGATGAAAACGACAACGCTCGCTACGAGACGCGCAATCCTGTTCCTATTCACGACACAACACTCAAAACAAAGACCACCCAGAGGAATAAAAATATATCATTTTCGGCGAAATTCATATATTCTTGATTCTTGAACTTGCAGGAAGACAACAAAACTTCATGTCACTTCACAAATAAAAAGACGGAGCGGAAAAAAATGATACTTGAAAATTTCGTCGTTTTTGAGGGAATAGACGGAGCGGGAACCTCCACCCAAATCGACATCCTCAAGAATTCCGAATTCAAAGACAGATTCTTCTTCACGGCGGAGCCGACGAACAGCGAGACGGGCAAATTCCTGAGAAAGATGCTCAAGGGCGACGTGAAGCTGGACGCGAGGACATCGGCATACCTCTTCGCGGCGGACAGGGCCGAGCACCTCTGGGGAAATTCCGGTGAGAACTGCGGGGTCGAGAGGCAGTGCAGGAACGGAAAAATCGCAGTGAGCGACCGCTATTTCTTCTCTAGCCTCGCCTACCAGAGCGTCACCTGCGGAGAGGAGCTTCCGAGGGATTTGCAAAAGCCGTTTCCGCTTCCGCAGATTCTCTTCTTCTTCAAAATCGACCCGGAGACTTCGCTTTCCAGAATCGGAGGCAGGGAGACGCGGGAAATCTACGAGAAAGTCGACTTCCTGAAAGCGACGGAAGAGCGGTACGAGAGAATCGTCTCGGAATACGAGAGAACGCACCCGGAGATGAAGACCGTCAGAATCGACGCGACGAAGCCGAAAGAGGAAGTGGCGGCCGCCATAATGGCAGAGCTCAAGCCGCTGCTCGGCTGAACATTCCGAGTGGATTTTCAGGAAAGAGAAAACACAAGGCTCAAGGAGAGAAAATTGAGAATCAAAAAGCTTCTTATACCAATCTTCGCATTCGTGCTCTTCGCATTCGTGCCGACGAAGCCGAGCGCGTACATGGTCAAGTACAAGGAAGACTACTACAGGCTCTTCCACGTACACTACCAGCAGTTCCCCGACGACTGCATGGAGAACATCTACTGGCTGGAGAAGGCGGTGCAGGCGGACTTCGCAAATCCGTTGTACGCGGAGGCGAAGATTGAGACCGAGAAGGACTGGGAGAAGTACAAGTTCCTCTTCCAGATGCACGTCAACCTCAAGCTCATAGAGCAGCACCAGAGGCTCGGAAGAATCTACGACAAGAAGGTGGCGCACTTCTACGACGCTCCGTGGAAGGACACCTACGTGGAGAACCTCAAGAAGGCGCTCTCGTGCTACCAGGCAGGGCTCTACTACTGGACTGAGGCGAAGCTCTGGGCCGAGAAGGCGAACGTGGCGAAATTCCGCTTCCTCTTCCTCACCGACATACAGAACTGGGAGGACGAGAGGGAGAGAATCGCAGACGGAAGCTTGAACTACGAGAAGATATTGAACAGGGACATAGCGCGTGTCCAGAAAGTCATCGCGGAATTCGAGGCGATGGAGAGCAAGGAGTACTAGATGAACTACGAAGAGAAGATAATAGAATACCCGCCGGTGCATCCCGGAACCGACAGGACCTTCATAAGGTTCTACAGCGGAGAGCCGGATTTGAAGGCGATTTTCCTGGACGGGGACGACGACAGGCCGCAGAGGGTGTTCGTCACGGACACGACTGTGGCGAAGCTTCCATGCATGAAGGATTTCATCAAAGCGTTCAGGGGCGGGAGCTACGAGGAGATAAAGGCCGAAGAGATAAGGATAGAGCTTGGCGGAGAAAAGAAGAGCGTCCGCGGCTTCAGGCCGAATTCGAAGGACGTGCTCGTGGTTCTTGGAGCCGGTGAGCCGTTCAAGTCGATTGAGGGCGTGCTTGAGATAGTCAAGGCCGCGCTCGACGCGAACGGGCAGAGGTCCACTGTGTTCGTGGGAATCGGGGGCGGAGTCATAACGGACATGACTGCATTCGCCTCATCAATCTTCAAGAGGGGCGCGCACTGCGAACTCGTGCCGACAACCCTGCTCTCGATGGTGGACGCGGCCGTGGGAGGAAAGACAGGCTGCGACTTCGACGAGTACAAGAACATGATAGGCTCGTTCTTCCCCGCGCAGAAAATCCACATCTGCCCGCTCTTCATAAAGTCGCTCCCGCCGACTGAATACCGCTCAGGCATGGCGGAAGTCGTGAAAACTGCCCTCCTCTACTCCAAGGAACTTTTCGAGAAGCTCGAAGCGGCCCCGGAGATACTGGAAGGAAGGGACGACCCGAAATTCGCCCCGCTCATCGAGGAGATGATACGGACGTGCGTGAGCGCGAAGGCGAACGTCGTGGAGCAGGACCTCACTGAAAAGAACATCAGAATGCAGCTCAACCTCGGCCACACTTTCGGCCACGCGCTGGAGACAAAAGCGGGTCTGGGAGTCGTCCCGCACGGAGACGGAGTTGCATGGGGAATGGCGAGGGCGGCCGATCTCGCTCGCGAAATCGGGCTCTGCTCGTCGGAATACGCAAGCAGAATAAAGAAGATGCTCAAGTCTTTCACATGGGAGACTGGGAGCGTTCACCCGGCAATGAAAAAACTCTACAAAAGCGACGACGAAATCGCCAAGACGATTTTCGAGGCGATGAAGAAGGACAAGAAGAACTCTTCGAGCAAGGTCAGGTTCGTTCTGCAGGAGGACATCGAAAAGACCGTCATCACGGAAGTGGACGAAGAGACGGTAATGAAGGTGCTCAAATAATATTTTTTGCACTGAAAAAAAACACTGGAAAAGCTGGAAAAGAACGAGAAATGGAAACTGAGCATTATTTCGACTGGGCGGCGACAAGCCCGGAAGACCCAGAAATCTTGAGGGAAGCGCTGGAATGCGCAATCGAGAACTTTGAAAACCCGAGTTCCGTACATTCAGGCGGAGTCAAGGCGAGGAAGGCTCTCGAAGGCGCGAGGGCAGACTGCGCGAAGGCGATTGGAGTGAGGAGCGACCAGGTTTTCTTCACTTCCGGCGGAACGGAGAGCGACCAGATTCCGCTTTTGTCGCTGCTCGCAAAACCGAGCGCGTCTATGGAAAGGCGCGGAAGAATCGTCATCAGCGCGATTGAGCACCCGGCATTGCGCGAGCAGTGCGAGAACATGAGGAAGCTCGGCTACGACGTCGCCACGGTGCTGCCGGACAGGAACGGATTCATAAGCGTGGACGCGGTCGCGGAGAAAATCACGGCGGACACGGTTTTCGTGACGGTCATGGCGGTGAACAACGAGACTGGCTGCGTCCAGCCGGTGCGCGAAATCGCCGAAATGATAGCGGAACTATCGAATGGCAAGAAGAAGCCCCACTTCCATGTGGACTGCGTGCAGGCGGCTGGAAAAATCCCAATGGACATCTCTTCGACGAAAATAGACAGCGCGGCTTTATCCGCCCACAAAATCTGCGGGCCGAGGGGGATAGGACTCCTCTACCTCGCCGAGCCGCAGAAGTTCAAGGCTTTTCTGACAGGCGGCGGACAGGAAAAAGGCGTGAGGAGCGGAACCGAGAACCTTTTCGGTGCAGTGGCGTTCTCGAAAGCCCTGCAAAAACATTTCATCGACAAAAAGAAGACTGAATCGGAAAGCTTCAAGGGCTACGAACGGCAGATTGACCTGACGAAAAAATTCATCGATTCGATATCAGAACTCAAGAACTGCCGAATCGTCCCGGAAACGAGAGGCAAGGACGGCGCCGGAAACTTCTCACCGTACGTCGTGCAGGCGGCATTTCTCGGAATCCCCGGGAACGTCATGGTCCGGGCGCTGGACGCGAAGGGGTTCGCCATTTCCACGGGCAGCGCGTGCTCGGCAAAAAAGCAGTCCAGGCCGATTCTCGACGCGATGAAGGCGAGCCGGGAAATCCAGGACTCGGCCGTGAGGTTCAGCTTCGGGCCTTTGACGAGCGAAAAGGGAATGGAAGATTTGGCGGAAGCCGTGAGAGAGGTGTGCGGGGATTTCAACTGAAGACGACCGTATGCGGATTTTTCAACTGTTTTCAACGATTTTCAAATCAATTCAACCGTATGCAAATCAGATTGAAAAAAAACGTCATATTCTGTAAGATGTCGGGATAGTCAATATTCAACAAAACAAGAAATCAACGGAACACAACCTAAGGAAGGAAGGAAAAAATGGGTAGCATTCGTGGTGAACTTTTCACAACACAGGTGACATTGGACAACAGATCGTATTTCTTCAACGTGAAGGAGAACCGCGCGGGTGACGTGTTCCTCCAGATTGTTGAAAGCAAGAAAGGCGACGGAGCCGACTTCGACAGGCACCAGATAGCGATATTCGCGGAGGACATGCAGAAGGTCCTGAAGGGCTTGGACGACTCGCTCAAATTCATCGAGAAGGACAAGAAGGAGCGCGCCAAGGCGAGGGCCGAGAAGAAGGCCGCCAAGGAAGCCAAGTACGGCAAGGGCGCGGAGAAGAACGGAAAGAAGGTCATCAAGAGGCACAATCCAGACCAGCGCCCCGACGACGGAATCCAGCGCACCGGAAAAGTCATCCACATCGCGAGCAAGCGCGACGCGGACACCGGCGACACAGACGCAGAGAAATGACATGAATCCCCCGGCCAGAGAAGAAGCGGCCGGGGGATTTTTTTTCACTGGTCGGAGCGGACGAATTAAAAACGCGCTATAATGAAATGATATAAAAGTATAGGATACATTAATGACCGACTCAGAACTCAAAACCCTAAAAGACAACCTCTGGCACGCCGCAGATGTTCTTCGTGCCGGAGCTCACCTTGCAGCTAATAAATACGGACAACCAATTTTAGGCCTCATCTTCCTCCGCTATGCAGACATTCTTTATAAACAGCACAAAGCAGAAATAGAAGCCGAATACAATAAATCAAAAGGCACACGAGCCGAAAAATCCATAAAAGATATTTCAATCAAATACTGCGGCTTTTACCTTCCGCCAGAAGCCTATTACACAACAATCAACGATGCGCCCGATGATGCAAACAAAGCAACCCTCGTAAAAAAGGCGATGGAAGCCATAGAACGCGAAAACGAAAAGATGGACGGAGTTCTTCCAAAAGAAGTGTACGGTCAGCTTGTGCCCGAAGAAGAACCGGAACTTCTTTCCAACATCATGCGTATCTTTATGGATATTCCGGAAAATATCAGCATAGACCTCTTTGGCGAAATCTACGAATTCTTCCTTGGCGAATTTGCCATTCAGGAAGGAAAAGACGGCGGAACCTTCTATACACCTGCAACCGTAGTTCGCTACATGGTAGAAGTTTTACAGCCGGAAAATGGTGAAAAGAAAATCTTAGATCCGGCTTGTGGTTCCGGTGGTATGTTTGTTCAGGCAGCCCGCTTTATGCACCGCCACAACAAAGCTTCTG
>CAMHLH010000088.1 GCA_946185925.1 uncultured Treponema sp. | reverse complement strand
TAGCCTAGGGCAACAGCAGACCAAAGGAGCGGAATTATGGATGAGAGAAAAAACGAAGGCGGAAAATCAAGGGTGATAAGACGGGCCATCGGATTTCTTATAGCCGCGCTCATCCTTTTTGTAACGAACTGCGATTCATGGATGGAAAGCGACGACTTTTTCGGCATAGTGGACGAGGAAGTCAAATACGCCAATGCAGAAAGAATCAGCGTTTTCGTGCGTTTCGCGAACACAAAGGAAGGCTCCACGAACATAGACGGAATGTCCACGCAGAAAGTCGAAATCCCGTTCACCGTCTCGGCGGTCACGAGCGACGCATACGGATTCTACAAATGGGCGGCCTTCTCCACCGACGACTATTCGACCGGAAGCCAACACGGAATCCTGTTCAACGACGACGACGACTACATCACGTCGTTCCTTCCAAAAGAGCTGCCAAGTTCAATCGTAAGCTTCGGCGACCCCTATTCGGCAGAGACCACGGTGACCATAAACAGCGAGAGAAACGACGTCTTCATCATCCCTGTCGTGACGGAGCGCCCAGTGGTTGCGGCCTCCCTCCCGGCGATGGGAAAATCCGATGTCGTTAGGAACATGGTCCTCCGAATCTCATTCTCAAAGAAGATGAACCCGGACACCCTCATGACCAAGAATTCGGACGGAAAATATGTGCTCAGCGACAACGTGGACATATTCAGGACGACCGGAACATTCGACAACATGACGACAATTTCCATAAAGGACATCTTCTCGAACGTGAGCCTCGGAACCTCGCAGAAAACCCTCTCCATACCACTCAAATCCGGGGAGCTGATGCCGGCGAACACCCAGATACGAATCTCCATAAACGGCGACGTGGCGGACGTGTACGGCTACGAGATGGGAGCCACCACGACCATAGCGTTCACGACAGGCAAGGAAAAGGACAGCAAGGCTCCTTGCATAGAAAGAATGACCAGCGGCTACAAGGACGTTTCGTCATGGGGACACTCGCAGGTCGTTTATCCGGACGGAAACTACTATCTGGCGAAATCGGCGGAGACTTCAAGCACGAACATAGACGACTACGACGGAGACCTTGAGGATTCCGCAGAATCAAAGATACTGAACCACAGAACCACCGGCAAAGTGCACATCTGGTGTCTCGCCAGGGACATTTCAGAATCAACGACCGCAAATCCAAGCGAAGACGACGTATACGCAATCTACGTTCGCCACCTCCACCTCTTGAACGCAGACGGAACGGCCGACACTGACGCAGAATACTCGGAAAAGACGGACTTCGCCTACGCGCCTGGCGGAAACGACTCTGAACTCGAAGCAAGCGGCCTTGAAGGCTACCAGTTCACATACGACCTGAGCGACAGCTCTTACCCGGACGGACTCTACAGGCTGGACATAGCGGCCGCGGACTTGATTGGAAACGACTCGTTCACGGAAAGCTGCGTCGATGCGGAAGAAAGGGGCAACTACTACAAGTCAATCTACGTCATAAAAGACACCCAGCCGCCTATAATCGACACCTCAAAAATCATCCAGAGCGCGACCGATCCGGAAAAGGCCCCATACAACTGGTACAACGCATCAACCCTCAAGACAGTGACCTACTCGCTCGACGAGAACAATCCTCTCCTGGATGCTGGCCACGCAAAGCTCGCAGCCCTGCCGGCCGCAATAAAATGGTACTTCAAGCTCACATCCGACATAAAATGGGCTTCGTCAGTAAGCACGTCGGATGCGGGCTGGACATCAACCGCGGAAACGTACACGGCATCTTCGGCCACGGCCACAAGCGACGGCGAAGTTCCAATAACAGTGGCCCTCATGGACGACGTCGGAAACAAGACGGAAGCGCAGGCAATCAACTCGATAAAATACGACAACACAATTCCTGTCATAGGAAAAATCTCTTGGAGCTCGGAGACGGGTACTCCGGGAATCGCTACAGGCTCAGTCCTCACGGAGCAGACGCTCAACATTCCGTTCACGGAAGAAAGAGCGGGAATCAGGCGGCTTAAAATCGAAGTGACGAAGAACGGAGAGACCACGACAGACGAGCCGTTCTCTTCCGAAGCCTGCACAATCGAATACGGCGACAAGACGCTGGCGCGGGGAAGCGACTGGACGGTGAGCGGAACGGACAAGCAGATGATTGTCTTCAGCGACGACTCAATAAAGACGGGCACGCTCAAAGTCACAGGACTCAAGATTAACACGGCGGAGGAAGAAGGCTTCTTCGACATAAAAGCGACCATAACCGACTCGGCGCTCAACTCGGACGAGACAAAATCCGTGGACACGGTTTCCATCTCAATCGACACGACGCCTCCGGAAATCGAAAAAATCGAAATCAACGACATGAGGAAGCAGGTTTCATTCGCCGACGACAGCGCAACCTACTGGCTCGGCAAGGAAAGCCACGGTGGAGCGGCAGGCGGCTCTCCTTCGCTCGTGGAGATGGACATCACCATCACGGAGACGAACTCCGGCGTGCAGACGATAACGTTCTCGAAGGACTTCAGCATCCAAAACGTAACGAAGGTCTCGTTGAACGGAACGGCCATAAGCTCTTCGGAATGCACAGTGGACGCAGAGAACAACAGCATCAAGTTCAAGACAAGCCCGGCCATCGGAACACCTGTCGTGAAGGGAGAGAACTCAATCGTCATCCACCTTACGAATTTGAAGGCGGCGAACTACCAGTCGGACGGCAGTCTTTCCGCGAACAAGAACGAAATCGGAATAAGCATGACGGACTTCGCCCTGAACGAAAGCCCTGTGAAGGCCGAGGCGACATTCACGGACGAAAACGGAAACGCGGAGACGACCACGGAAATCTACGCGTACTCGAAAGCGATGCCTCTGGACAAGATAGCGGCAATCAACGACCGGGACGACGAGACCGCCACGGAAGGATTCACGAACGAGCGCTATGTGAACATGACGATAGCGACTTACGCGTCGGCCACGAACGGAGCGGACGGCGTGGAGAAAATCACGCTCACGGCAGGGGCAGTGTTCGTTGAAAGCGGAGACGACGCGACCACAGTGAAGATTGGAACGTCGGCAGACGAAAGCACGATGACGGCACTCGAAAAGGACACGGACTACAGTTTCGAGACCACGAACAGCGGACTGGACACAATCACGCTCAAGAAGGCACTGCCTCTTTCAAGGCAGTATTTCGTGCTCCTGAAGAACGTCTACATGCCGAGCGCGGAGGAAGGCACATCCACATTGAAGGCGGTCGCCTACCACACGAACGGAATGTCGAACACAACGGAAGTCTCCAAATCAATCGTGATGGACTTGACTCCGCCATTGTGGGACGGAGCCACGGCGGACGCGCAGACGGCAGGAACTGGACTTTTCGTGGCGAACTACAAGAGCTACGCCTCCCCTGCATCGGACGCCGGAAAAATCTACGTCTACCCGCACGTCACAAGCGACACGGAAAGCGCCACAGGCGTGGTTCTGGACGAGAACGAAAAGAACACGGACGGAAGCCAAATCCGCTACTTCTACACGAACGCGAAGGACAGTTCGGACAATTACGGCGCGGTCCTCGGAATCCCTGGAAACGACAACATCTCTCTCTACGGCGGAACAAACGGCGACAACGTTTTCTACTACTACTACAAGCACACCGGAAGCGAGACGGAAACGATAGACGCGAAATTCGTCATTGAGAACGGAGAGCATCCAGACGAGGACGCAAACGGAAAGAAAACGCAGACGGCAAGCAAGAAGGACTTCTCGGCATGGCAATGGTTCGACGCGGGAGCGACATACTCGGTCGTCATAAAGGACGAGGCTGGAAACTACTCGCCAGCCTACACCTTCGTTTTGGTGGAGGACACGGCCGTTGTGGAAAAGACCACGGCAGGAAGCGAAGCGAGCGACGACGGAGCCGTTGAACTTGAGTCTTCATTCGAATACACGGACGGAACAGACGGCTACCAGGTCGTAAGCTACACCGACACAACCAACAAGATTCAGTACAACCAGTACCCGTACCACAACGAAAGCTCAGACAAAACCGACAAGAACGTGCGCACCGCAATCCACCTGAAATTCAACGACGGAAGCAGCTACTCGTACAGCGAAGCCGAGACGACAAAAACGCAGTCGGGTCTCTACGCATACATGATAAGCGGCTCGGACTCAGCCAGCGAAACAGCATCGGCAACCGGAGAGGAAATCGAATTCGGAAAGTGGATACCGTTCACAAGCGGAAGCGAGTCCATCACGGTCTACCCGAACCTCTCAAATGACGGCGTATTCTACCTGCACCTGCAGGACAACACCGGAAACACATACTCGTTCCAGATAAGGAGCGCGGAGAACAAGGCGGCTTCGATAGACGAAAAGTGGATTCGGGACGGAGACGGAATAAACGACTTCTTCAAGAGCAAGAAAACAGCGGACATCAGCGGCACAGGAACGATTCTCGAAAGCAACCAGGAAGGCTCGTACACTGGATTCATCACGTTCACGGGCGACACCGGCAATGTGAACACGCTCATGGGAACGATGAACGCCGTACACAGCGACGACGACCAGAGAGTCTACTACAACGAGAACGCCAAGCTCAAAGCCCGAATACGGATGAGCCACGCCGCGAAGGTGGGCGGCACTGCAAAAATCATGAGCGGAACCGACAACAAGGGCGACAATCCAGAATACTGCTACAGGGCGGGAATCTACGCGGCCGAAACCGATGAAATTCCGACAGAGAAGGCAGGCTACGCGGACAAGACAATCGAATGGACGAAATTCGACAACGAATACGACAGTTCAAATGAAGACGCCTACGCCACGGTCGAAATCGACTACCCAAAAACCGAGGAAACTGCGGCGACGGATGAAAAGCCCTACCTCTTCCTCGTCATAGAAGACTATGTTGGAAACTTCGGCATCTTCCAAATTGAGAACTACGACGGAAGCGGCAACAAAATCCAAAAATGGCTCTACGACAACGACGAGCCGACAATTTATCTCAAGGGAACGACGACCGAGCCATCGACAATCACAAGCGAAGAGGACATGAACAGTCTCATCTCTCAGACGGGAAAACGGGTCTATGTGAACGAAGGAACTGCGTATCTCTCAAAAGCCAAGACTTCTATTTGGGACGAATCGGCGGAGACGCAGGAGAAAGTCCACACCGTCGAAATGGGCGAGAACACATTCAGAAGCACATACAAAGATTCAGGAACTTGTGGCGGAATGGAAAATTCAGCATACAGACCGTACTTCAACATCGACGTGAAAGACGAGGCGGACAAAATCTACGCGTTCTGCTACACATACGGAAGCGACGAAGCCCCAGCCCTCACGGATTCGTCGAACATATCAATGGAGACAATCTACAACACCACGGCAAGCAGCGGCAAATGGTACAAGGGCAACGGAAGCGACGGAACTCTCGGACTCTTGAGCGCGCTCATAGACGTTGAAAGCCTTTCAACTTCTGAATCAAAGAAAATCTACCTCCATGTGTGCGACTCGGTCGGCAACGTGAAGACCATGCAGATGGGCGGAATCGAGTACCAGACGACAGACGAAAACGCGACACCGCTCGAAAAAGCAAAAGAGACGGAAGCGAGATATGTCGCAATGGAAGGCGAGTACTACTTCTCACAGGAAACGGATGACAACAAGACCAAGCTCAACATCGCTGGAACCGGAACGATGTTTGAAAACCAAGAGGACCTCAAAATCGTCATCCCTAAGGAATGGTTCAAGGCGTACATTTCAGACGGAACCCTGCTCCCAACTGACGGAGACGCAATCTACGGCTACTCAAGAACAGAAGGCGACGTTTCAAAAGTTGTCGAAACGGATGTGGATGATGACGGAAATCCATATCTGAGCATTCCATACAGCGACTACTCTCAATGCGAAAGCGAAAAAACGTTCAAATACTATGTCTACGACAGGCTCGGAAACTACCTTGAGATAGAATGCACCGCCCTCCTCGACTCCACAGCTCCGGAACTCTACATGGACTTCTCGGCCTATAGCTCATTCACAGAAGGAAGAATTTTCGACAAACAGAAGGAAATCCACATAGACACAAGCTCTTCGAACACGCTCTACAAAGAGCAAAGGGAAACCACGGCAGACGGATTCACCGCCTACGGCTTGAAATTTATCGAGGGCGGAGACGGAGACGGATATGCAAAAGACAATCCGTACTGGATTTTCTCGAACGCGCACTCTTCTGCAAGCACGGCAAGCGGCTACATCAGGGGAATCTTCTACGCGAAGGACGAAAACGGAGAGAACAAGTACGGAGAGCTTTCTTCCCTCGTCATAAAGAGATACAAGATAGACAACGGAGTCATAGCCGAGACGACCATGGACGGCGGAAACTACACAAGCTTGACAAAGGACGATCTCACGCTCGACGCCGAAGGTCTCTGCACACTCGCGGAAACGCTCCCAATAAAACTGGACGACGGCGGCACCAACGGCAGGCTCACAGGAAAGCTCTACGAAATCTCGATATCCGACTACGCGTCGAACACCACAAAGGTCTACCTCGCAATCTGCAACGACAGGCTCTACCCGGCATTCTCTTCAAAACCGGCGGCCACGGCAACCACGGGCAAAATCGGCACGGACGGCACGAACTACTACTACAACGCAATGTACATCACTTTCACGGCGGACGACGGCGGAATCGGCTCTGAAAGCTACACTCTCCTCGGCGGAAGCGGTGGAACGACAAGCATAAAAAAAGACACCCTAGAAGACGGAACGGAAGTCAAAATCAACACAGAAGATTTTGACGCCCTCTCAAGCGACTCGCTCTCGGTCAAGTTCACGGACAAGCTCGGAAACGAAGGAAGCTCCAACATCTTCGTTGGAGAAACAGAAGTGACAAAGACTTGGATTCGCGACAGGGTAAATCCGACTGTACAAAGCTTCTCCGGCGGCAGCAACGGCACATACAAGTCGGGCTTCCGCGTCACGGGCTACCTTACAGACGCAACCCTCAGCTACAACGAAACCACATGGGGAAGGACCACAATCTCATACAAGGACACGGCATTCGAAATCACCCCGAGCGGCAGCGACAGCACCGACAGCGAAATCGGAACGTCCACGATACAAGGCTACTTCGTTTCATCAAGCGGAAACGCGACGAGCTACGATTCTCTTTCATCGACCGTAAGCGTAAAGCCGAGCGACTACATCGGAAGCGGCACAAGCGGAACCGCCTACATCTACGCCGTGGACTACGCAGGAAACATAAGCGAGCCGAAAGCGCTCACAATCAAAAAGAACGACAACTCTTCTGAGATAACGATAGACAACTCAAGCTACTCGTCAAACTACTACACGGCCGACGGCGTGAACTACTTCAACGCCAACACCACGTTGACCGCGACAATCGTCGACAACAACTCCGCGATAAGCGAATACGGCTTCGTCTATTCAACGGTGGAAAATCCGGGCGACAGCGACTGGCAATGGAAAGCCATATCGTCAACGAAGATTACGAAAGGAACAAGCAAGACTATTTCAGCAAAACTTTCGACCTACATCACAGACAGCCCGGTCTACTACCTCTACCTCTACGTCACGAATTCAAGCCAGGACACGCTCAAGGCACTTTCAGACGAGAACACCAAGTGGGTCAAGGACATAGACGCTCCTGCAATCACGGCGACGCTCTCGTCGGGCCACATGGCGAAGAACTACGAAACTGTCGCAACTGGCACCACAATCGCCACGGGAGCAAGCGGCTACTACACGAACGAAGGCGGCTACACGCTCGCTCTTTCAATCAGCGACAGCGGCTGCGGCCTCGATTCAGTCGATGGAGCGCCAGGAAGCGGAAGCAGCTACACGGTCACAGGCACGGGCGGCACCATAACGGTCACTGCGACTGACAAAATCGGAAACGTGGGCACGTTCACGCTCAAAGTAACGCAGGACATCACAGCCCCTGCCGCAGGAACCTACACCGGAAGCGGAACAACGAAATACGCATACGACAGCACAGTCGACACGGATTATGTCACGAACGTCTTCGACAGCGGCTACAAGCTCCAGATTCCAGTGACGGAAACAGGCTCTGCAAAAGTCAAATACGGCTACAAGGTTACCGATGGAAAAGGAAGCGACCCGACCGCCCCTGATTCATGGTCGGGAGAGGCGACAGTATCAAGCGGAGTCTCATTCACGCTGCCCAACATAACAGCCGCCCACCGCGTCATCTTCTTCTTCCTCAAAGACATGGCTGGAAACGTCTCCGCGCCAATCAAGCTCGGAAACCCGACCAACACAACAAACGTCTGGTGGATAACACACGCAAGCAGCACGCCAAGCGCAGGTTTTGACGAAACGACAAATACATTGACCATAACCACGTCAGTCCAGAATCCAATAAGGACAATCACATTGGACACGGAGGTAGGCGGAGCCACGCTTTCTTCCATCTCGTTGAACGGAAGTGAATACAGTGCAACAGCGCAGCTCAGCGCAGACGGCAAGACAATCACCCTTGACAAAGCGCGTCTGGCGACTCAAATCAAGTTCACAATCACGCCACTGGAAGATTCCACGCTTACGTCACTCGGCATATCCTCGGCGACATTCAACAGAAAGGCAGTCTCTTCAAAGAACACCGCAAAATCAACATCGAAGGGAACGAGAAAGGTTTCGGCGGAGGAAATTCTCGCAAAGAGATACAGAACAAGTTCAGCGGCGACGAAAACGACAGTGGCCGAGAGACAGACTTTTGAGAGAAACGCGGAAGCAGACAGAAGCGAACAGACCGCGGCAGAGACTAGCGGCGAATGGACAGCCCCAGACTTCTCCGCATTCAAGAGCGAGATTGCAAGGAACGTCGCGAACGCGCGTCAGGCGAACGCAAACTCCGCCGAGCCAAAATCTAGCGGGCAAAGAGGCGCAAAGACTGAAAAGAAAGCAAAGAAAACAGCCGAGGCGGCAAATGTGAGCATGAAGGAAAGCCAGTCCGAGGAAATCAATGAAGCCGAATCCGCGAAAAACGACATGGGCGAAAACAAGACCGCCGAGCCAAAATCGGAAAAGGAAGAAGGCGGACTCACTGCCGTCCAGGTTCAGCTTTTGAAGATACTCGCGGCAATGCTGATAGCCACGGCAATCGTCGCAGGATTGGCATTCGCAAAGAGAAAGCTTTCAAAGAAG
>CAMHLH010000087.1 GCA_946185925.1 uncultured Treponema sp. | reverse complement strand
TTGACCGGCTTCTTGGAGTTGTAGAAGTTCCTCGCGCCCGCGTCGAACCATGAAAGGCCGATGAGGCCGGCGTCCTTCACGGAAGAGAGGAACTGGGCGCCGATTTCGCCGTCCAGGACCTTCCACATCTGGTCTGCGTCCCTGTAGAGGTACGGGAGCTGGAGGACGTTGAGAGACTTGCTGAACTCAGCCAGCGGAGAGAGCGAAACCCTGGTGAAGTCGATAGCTCCGAACTGAAGCTGCTCGATTACAGACTTCTCGTCGCCGAGCTGGCCGCCGTAGTACACCTCTATCTTGATTCTTCCGCCCGTCTTCTCCTCGACAATCTTCGCGAAGTCGTAGGCGGCCTTTGTCGTAGGATAGTCCTGAGGCTGGTTCTCGGCGTAGCGGAGCACCATTGCCTGTGGGGCCTTCGCCTCCGCCTCTCCGCCAGCCTTTCCGTCTTTCTTGCATCCGGTGAAAACCGCGCCGGCCGCGAGAACGGCGCAGGCGCCTGCCAAAAGTTTTTTCATAAAACACTCCTTTTACTGCAGAAAAAATCGCTACCGGCGGGATTCATCCATGTGAATGAAATTTGAAATTGGAAACCACCGATAAAGATTCCTTTAATGTCTGCTATATTCTGCACCCAAAACGCCGTCCATGAAAGCAGGAAAAATTCAAAAAGAGGGGGAATTTTTTCAGAATTTTACGGATTGGACGGATTCGAGGCGAATTCGGCAGGGCTTTTTCCGACGCATTTCTTGAAGACCTTGGAAAAATAGTCCGTGTCGGAAAAGCCGCAGGCGGCGGCGGCCTCCTTCACGAGAAGCCCGGAGGAGAGGAGCCGCCTCGCCTCCTCCATGCGCCTGTCGGTCAGGTACTCCACGAAGGTCTTGCCCTTGTAGTCCCTGAAGAGCCTGGTGAAATAGGCCGGATGCATGTTGAACCTCTCCGCGACCTTCTCACCCGTCAGCGGCTGGCTGAAGTTCTCCTCTATGAATTTCGCGGCCAAATCAAGGACCCGCCTGTACTTGTCGCGCCTGTCCTCGGCCAGCGCTTCGAACGCGGAAGAGGCGAAATCCTCGTACATCCTCATGACGGAATCGCGTCCGCCGCCCGAAAGCGGGATGTCGGGCAGGAAGGGAATGGAGAGGCACACTCCGTAGCGCAAGTCCTTGAAGGCGGCGGAGAGAGCGGAGGGCGAGAAGCCCGAGTCCCCGCCGAAGAGCGAGGATATGCGGGAAAAAGCCCCCTCCCTGTCGCCGGAGCAGATTTCCTCCTGCAGAAAGGCAATCTGCTGCTGCAGCGACGCGTCCACGCCGGAGCCGCCCGCCTCCTCGCTCCTCCTCGAATCCAACTCGGCGCGGCAGTTCTCAAGCAGAAGGCGCAATGTCTCCCTGTCCGCGGGCTTCACGAGGTAGTCGAACGCTCCAAGCCTCACGGCCTGCTGCGCGAAGTCGAAGCGGCTCCACGCCGTCAGGAACACGATGAGGGTCCCCGGCGACGCCTCCTTTATCTTCCTGGCCGCGTCAAGGCCGTTCATGCCGGGCATCTGTATGTCCAGAAGCGCGATGTCGAAGACGGAAGAGACAGCGGCCTCCACCGCCTCCCTTCCGTTCCCCGCCTTTGTGCACTCCACGTCCGGAGAGATGCTCCTCAAATGAAGCTCAAGCGCGTTCCTCTCCAGCGTCTCGTCGTCGGCAATCAATATCCTAAGTCCGGCCATGTCAAGCGTCCTCCTCCAAATCAATCAACATCGAAACTTTCACGCCGCTGCCGTCGGGAAGGTTTCCGATGTCCACCGAAAGCCTTCTGCCGAAGAAAATCGACAGGCGGTTCACCACGTTCGTGATTCCGATGTGCCCCTGCTCGCTCGGGTCCAAAAAAGAAAGCGAGAAGCCCTCCGGCAGCCCCACCCCGTCGTCGACCACGCAGATGCAGGCCCTGCCCCCGACTTTCTCCGCGGACACCGAGACCCGGCCGCCCCTCTCCTTCCTCTCCACGCCGTGCCTGACGGAATTCTCCACGAAGGGCTGGATTGAAAGCGGCGGTATCCTCATTGAGGCGAGAGACGGGTCAAGCTCCAGAGCGTACTCCAGCCGCTCGCCGAACCTGGCCTTCTGAATCGAAAGGTACTGCGAGATGAAGCGGAATTCGTCCGAAAGGGCCACGGAATCCCTGAATTCAAGCCTGTAGCGGAAGATGCCGGCGAGGTTGTTCGTTATCTCCATCGTCCTCTCCGCGCCCTCGAACAACGCCATGTTGGAAATCGCGTTCAGCGTGTTGAAGAGGAAGTGCGGGTCTATCTGCGCCTGAAGCGAAAGGAATTTCGCCCTCTCAAGCTCCCCCATTATCTTCTCCTTCTCCACCTCCTGCCTGTGCAGCTCCTTCTCGAGAATGCTCCTCTGCAAAAGGCTCCCCTTCATCCGGTTGAGCCTGTCCTTCAACACCCGGAATTCCCTTGGCCCGGAAAGAGCCATGTCGGGCGAGGAATAGTCGCCTCCGCTTATCAAGTCCGCGCTCCGCGCCATCTTGGCGACGTGGCCGGAAAGCGCGTTCGTCATGAAAAGGGAGACGCAGACGGACACGGCCGACACGGCCAAAAGCGAGACGGCCGCCATGAATTTTAGAGAGCGGACCTTGCCGAGGTTCCCGTCCAGGGCGTCCGCGTCCCTGTGCACGGCGGCCGAGAGGTACATGTAGTTCGTGTATTTCAGGAGGTAGTCGTAGATTTTCAGATAGCGGTAGTAGAGCTGGTAGCGCCTCTGCTCGCTCATCTCTATGAGGACGTTCTCCAGCGTCGGCACCCCGCGGTTCAGATGGTCGAGGCCGTTCAGTATCGCCCTGTTCAAAAAATACATCTCGTGGCTCTCCTCATAGGAAGTGCGGAGCTTCCTCGCGTTCAATATCGACTTGTTCCTGCAGACGAACGACTCCTTCGCCATCGCCTCCGCCTCCAGGAAATCCTCCTCCAAAGAGCACTCGAAGAACCTCACGAAGCACTCCCTCGATTTCTGGATGTCCTCCGAAATCGCGTTCAGGACAATGTACTGCCGCATCCTCTCCCCCATGTCGCCGTTCACGGCGTAAATCTGCACGAAGAGGAAGACGAAAATCGCCACCACCGCGGCGAGCATGGAAAGCGTGAGCGAAAGCAGAAGTGTCCTGAAGCCGTGGACACGGGAAGCGTTTTTGGAAGCCATGGATTCGAGTATAGCACGATTCGGGCCGACTTGCGGGAATGGAGGCCGGCGCGCCCGAAAAATCGGAGTGCGGAAGCCATGCACATGGTGTATCATTTAAAGCAAGAAGGAGAAGAAAGGAAGATGAAGCAGAAGACGTTCTCATTCAGCGACAGCTACGACGCGGTGAGGTTCCTGGACGGAGTGGCGGGAAGCGGAGACTACAAGAACGCGAGGAGCGTGCTCGTCAACGTGTTCACGGACAGAACCGACGGCGACTACATCGGCTACATACAGAAGCTGGTCGGAGAGAAGCTTGGAAAGGCGGCGGTCTCAGGGCTGACCTGCCAGACGGGAATAGCGCACGGGGAGAGCCTCGCCGGCAAGACAGTATTCTCGGTGCTCTTTTTCGACGAATCGGACGTGGAGCTCGTGGAATACGACCTCGACGAGACAGGCGAGGACGAGGCGGAAAGGGACTTAAGAGAGAGAATCAGGAAAGCCGGCGACTTGAGGGGAATCCAGGTCTACACCACGCCCCTGCACAGCACGAAGATGCACAGGTTCATAGCCGCGGCGGGAGAGGAAAGGAGGGACGTCCCCATATTCGGAGCGGGAGCCGGATACGGCGAAAAGTCAAAGGAAAAAAGCCCCTACGTGTTCGGAAGGGGCATCCACAGGAACGGACTCGTAGCGGTTCTTTTCACCGGAAGGAAGCTCATGATATACGCGGAGTCCACCCTGGGCTGGACACCGATTGGAAGGCCGATGAGGGCCACAGACGTCGAGGACGACCACATCCTGAAGACAGTGGACGGAGAGACGGCCGGCGAAGTCTTCAAGAAATACCTGGGTGTCGTCTCGTCGAAGCACTTCATAGAAAACACCTGCGAATTCCCGTTCATGATGAAGAGGGGGCAGAAGTGGATCGCCAGGATGCCCATCGAAAAGGACGGGAACGGCTTCATCCACTTCACGGCGGACATTCGGAAAGGCGAAAAATTCTTCTTCTCGTACGGCTCGAAGAAAGTGATACTCAAGCAGACCTTCAACATGGCGGAATACATGAGCAAGAAGAACCTCGAAGCCCTAGTCATCCACGTCTGCAGGAACAGGCAAATCTACCTGAAGGACGCGGAGAACCTTGAGCTTCAGGCGTTTTCAAGCTTCTACAGGGAAACGGCGGGGAGCTTCGCCTTCTCGGAAATCCTCTGCAGGAACGGAAACGGGGGGCTGCTCAACAGCGCTATCACGGCGGTGGGATTCAAGGAATTCGGAACGGAAGAGGAGCGGCTCTATTCGGAGGACTGCTACATAGAGGACGCGAGGCACGGCAACACCCGGCCGCTCGACTTCTGCGACGAATACGGGGAGATAGCGAAGCCGAGGAAGGACCTTCCGATTCCGTTCGAGGAAAGAATCGTGAACTTCCTGCACGCGACGAGCCGCGACCTGCAGGCGGCGAACATGAGGCTGGAGGAGGCCGCGACGACGGACGGACTGACGAGAGTCTTCAACAGGAAGAAGATATCCGAGCGGATAGAGGGCGGGCTGAAGGAGCTGGGCAGGGCTGGAGGGCTGAACCTCATCATGTTCGACATCGACAACTTCAAGCGGATAAACGACACCTACGGACACGACATGGGCGACGAGGTGCTTTCGAGGATAGCGGCGACGGCGAAGGGCTGCATAAGGAAGGAGGACTCGATAGGCCGTTGGGGCGGCGAGGAGTTCATGATTCTGGTTCCCGGCGTGGAAAAGGCGGACGCGGTCGCGGTCGCAGAGCGCATAAGGGGCGAAATCAACAGCATCCAGTGGGAGAAGATGCCGCCAGTCAGCGTCTCGCTCGGAGTGGCCGAGGCGAGAGCCGACGACGACAGCAAGACCCTCTACAAGCGCGTCGACAACCGGCTCTACAACGCAAAGACCCACGGAAAAAACCGGGTCGTCAGCGAGGGCGATTGAGGGCGGTTGCCGAGCGTCGGCGGACTGCCCGCGCGCAAAGAAAACGCGCGTCATTGCGCGGTTCAGATTTTGAACCTCCATTCGGCCTCTACGTCTATCGACTCAAGGACGGCGATTGAGTCGGAAGAGAATTCCGGCAGACGCTCGAAATAGATTGGCGGATTCTTCTGGAGCGGATTCACAGAGAAATCCCAGACAGACCCGACTTTCCCAGGATTCCCGTTCGTGCCGGAATTCTTTTCGAGGAACCTCTTGAGCCCGATTTCCCAGTCGAAACCGTCTCCGAGATAGAAGTCGTCGAGGATGAGCTTCCTCTCCCCCGCCACGTCCGCGCGTATCTCGGCCGACTCGCCCTTGTAGGAAACCTTCAGGAACACGTCCGAGACCGAATCCGCTTTTCCAAGAGAATCAAGCAGATGAGAGACGTCGAACCTGTACGCGCCGCCGCCGAGATTCTCGAAACCGAGCTTTTTCGGGAACGATTGCGCGCCGTCGATGTCTCCGTCCCTCTCGTACACGGCGAACATGACGCTTCCCAAATCGGAGTCGGCCTGCTTGTCGACGAAGCCCGTCCTTTTCCAGCCGACTGGGGCGGCCTCGAAATCCGGGTAGACGAGGAAACGCCTCTCCTTCCGCCCGAAAATCACGGTTCCGCCGCCGGAGTCCTCCATGACGCACGCGTCGTCGCCCGTGACGAAGAGCCTGCCCTTGACCCGCCAGAGGTTCAGCGCGTCCTTTCTCGAAAGAACGAGGAAGTCCCCTTCAAAATCCGAAGGCTTCTTTCCATTCGCGAAATCGAAGAAGCCGGAACTTGAAGCGTCCCCTTCACGCTTGTAGAAGACGAAAAGCGGGCTGGCGTTTTTTACAGGGCTTCTGTCGAGCCTCAAAAGCGGCGTCGCTGTCGCAGTCCTGACCTCCGCGCCGCCGAACTGAACACCGAACGGGAAGAAGAAGAAGTCGCCGTCACCGATGTCCATTTTCGGGAACACGACACCGGACGGAGCCTTCACCGAAACGCCATTGTGATTCGAGAGCGTCTGGTGCCTCACATAGTTGTTCACGAAGAGGTAGCCCTTCTCTCCATCCGTCCTGAACGAGTACCTCAAGGACTCCGTGTCCTTCGGGTCGAGCGGATTGTCAGAAGGAATCGAGGCTGGAAGGTCGCAGAATCCGCTTCCGAAATCCGACGCGAAATACGAAAGGAGCTTGAGCTCCCGGAGCGTCGGGGAGACCTGGCCGAACTCGCGGACAGGGGCGCGGAAATCGTAGGACTTCACGGGGAGGTCGTTCAGGCTTCCAGTCGCCTTCGACTCCTGCAGCGTCGAGAGCTTCCCTTCCGGGTTCGTTCCTCCGTGGTACATGTAGAACCCAAGGAGATTCACTCCGCTGCCCATCTTCACAGTCGCGACAGCGGCGATGTCCTTCGCGGTTGCCACCGTCCTCCTGTGTTTCGTGACCTGGAGCCCTCCGCCGAGTTCCGCAGTCAGATAGGGGAATTTGTCCATGTCGAACGTGATGCCGTAGCCGAAACCGTGGTCGCTTCCGATGTTGTGGTCGTTCCGCTCGTGTGTGAACGTGTAGTTTCCGCTCGGCTCGATTTCGGTGAGGCGCTGGTCCCATGGGGCGTCGCAGTATCCGCCCATCACGGGAACCATTCCGCCAGTCCACGCCCCTCCCCAGCCTGTCGCCGTGTATATCGGGACGACGAACCCGCACTCGGCGGCCAAGTCCCTGAGGCGCCTCATGTGCTCCTCTCCGCCCTCCTTTTCGTAGAGCCCTCCGCAGTGTCCGTACTCGTTCTCTATCTGGACGCCGATTATCGGCTCGTCCCCGCTTCCGTCATCGAGTCCGCTGCACACGAAGCCCTCGACCTGCCTGAAAACTTCCGAATACCACTTCTCGACGACGGAGAAGTACCCCTCGTCGTTCGTCCTCGGCTCGAAGGGCTTCCCCAAAAGCCAGTCGGGGAAACCGCCGTTCCTCACTTCTCCGTGGCACCAGGGGCCTATCCTCAAAAGCACCTTCAACCCGCACTTCTTTGCCGAGGCGACGAACGAGCGCAGGTCCCTGTCGCCGCTCCAGTCGTAGACACCCTCCACCTCCTCGTGGTGTATCCATATCGTGTAGGCGGAGACGACATCGACGCCGCCCGCCTTCATCTTGCAAAGCTCGTCCTCCCAGAACGCGCGCGGAACCCTCGAATAGTGGATTTCCCCCATTATCGGGAACCACCTCTTCCCGTCCCTCACCAAACTCACTCTGTCATAAGCGTACATCATTTCCGTTCCCCCAAAGTTACCAGTTGCCAAACCACACAAAAATTCCGCAGGGACTCCCCTACTCTTTCACGGCCGCGCCGCCGAAGCTCGTCACGAGAGTCTTCTGCGTAAAGAGGAAGAAGACAACGAACGGGACGGCGACTATCAAAGCTCCGGCCGCGAAAACGGTGAATTCGTTCTTCTTGTCGGAGACGAAGCTGAAAAGTCCGAGCGCGAGAGTCTGGTTCTCCGGGCTTCGGAGCACCATCTTCGGGAAGATGAAGTCCATCCACGGAGCCGTGAAGCTCGTTATCGCCAAAAAGATGATTATCGGACGCGCCACGGGCATTATTATCTGCCAGAAGACCCTGAAATGGCTCGCTCCGTCCATCCTCGCGGCTTCATCAAGGTTCTTGGACACCGTGTCCATGTAGTTCTTCACGAGCCATGTGTTGTAGGGAATGTTCCCGGCAGTGTAGACGAGGGTCAGCCCCCAGAGCGTGTCGAGGCCCCCGATTCTCAAAAGGATGACGTATATCGCTATCATCCCCACGAAGCTCGGAAAAATCTGGAGAATGAGGAGCGACATCAGGAACGACTTCTTGAATCGGAAGTTGAACCTGGAGAAGACGTACGCCGAAAGGGACGAGACGAGAACAGTCAGGACGGAAGTCTCAAGCGAGATGACGAGGGTGTTCAGGAACCACCGCCCGTAGTTCGTCTCCATGAAGAGCGTCCTGAAATGCTCGACCGTGAAACCGTCCTTGAACGGGACGATGTTCAGGGCGGCTATCGAATTCCCCGGAGAGAACGCACCCGCGACGACGTACACGAGCGGATATACGACGATTGCCGACAGGGCGAGGAACAGGACGTATGTAATCGACCTGTTGAGCCTCTCCGCGAACGATGTGTATCTAATCTGACTCATAATTCCTCCATAACTCATCGAAAAAAATCAAACGGAGCCTTCTTTGTACGCCTTCGTCTGCCTGAACTGCCAGATGGCGAACGGCGCGAGGACGATGAAAATCATCACCGCTATGACGGAAGCGTACTGGTACTGCTGCAGGTCCATCGTGAGCTTGTATATCCAGGTGACGAGGATGTCCGTTCCGCCGGCCATCGTGGTCGTCGAGTCCGCCACGGAAGGGGAACCGTTCGTGAGGAAATAGATGGCTCCGAAGTTGTTCACGTTGTGCGCGAAGCTCATGATGATGAGCGGAAGCGTCTGGTAGAGCACGAGCGGAAGGGTTATCTTCTTGAATATGTCGAACCGGCTCGCTCCGTCCATCCTCGCGGCCTCGTACATGTCCTCGCTTATCGCGGTCATCGTGCCCATCGAAAGCAGCATGAAGTAGCCGAAGCCAGCCCACAGGTTCACGAGGATGCAGACGACCTGGGCGAGGAGCGGGTCGGAAAGCCACGGAATCGGATTCGCTATCAAGCCGATGTGAATCAGCGTCCTGTTGATGATTCCCGAAGTTCCGTTCAAAAGGTTCTTCCAGACGAGCATTGAGACGACGTTCGGAACCGCGTACGGCAGGATGAAGACGAACCTGAACAGCGGATTGAGAGAGAACTTTATCTCCTTGAGCTGGACGGCTATTGCAAGCCCCCCGAGATAGCATGTGAGCGTCGCCATGACGGCCCAGACGAGGGTCCAGACGGCGACGCGGGCGAAACCTGAAGACCACGAACTGCCGCCTCCGAGGAGCGACGCGAAATTCTTGAAGCCCACCCAGTCTATCGTGTTGTTCGGGGATATGTGAGCAGGAGCCGAATAGTTCGTGAACGCCA
>CAMHLH010000086.1 GCA_946185925.1 uncultured Treponema sp. | reverse complement strand
ATTCAATCTTCTTGGCGAAGGCGTCGCACTCAGCCGCGTTATCCTTCATTCCGACAGACTTGAATACCGACGAAGCCCACTTTGCGTTCTTCCTGGCGTTCTTCTTGTCCTCGATGGAGACTTCGCCCTTCATCTGTATTTTCGCGAGGGCGAAATAGTCGAAGGCTATCGCGGAACTATTCTCGGAATCCCTGTCGTACTTCAGAGCGTTCTCCATGGCGGATATCGCCTCGGCCTTTTTCCCGGAGAGTGAATAGGACCTGGCCACCCCGTACCAGTCCGTGCCGATTTCAAAGAGATAGCGGTTTTTCGTGTGCAGCTCGGCGGCCCTTCCGTAGTTCTCCACGGCGGAATCGTACTTCTTCGCGCGGATGTAGACGTCCCCCAGCGCCCTGTACGAATGCGCAAGATAATAAGGCTCCTTGGAAAGCGACTTCTGCGCGTTTTTCAGATGGTTCTCGTAAATAAGGAAATTCGTCCCCCCCTTGGAAAGCTCGATGTTCACCTCGCATATCGCACAGACAGCCGAAAGGACGTCTTTTCTGTTCGACCTCTCGGCGAAGTACTTGGCCTCGGAGAGGATTTCGTCGACGGAAAGAGAGTCAAGGAAGGAATCGGAGGCAGAATCTACGGCACCCGCGCTTCCCGTGACGATTTTGTAGGAAATTCCCGAAAGCGATACCCTGCAGAGCAAATCAGGATCGTCCACGGAATAGGCCATGTTGTAGGCCTGGGAGAAATGCAGCTTGGCGAGGTCGTACTTTCCCACAGCAAGCTCGTTGTTGGCGTTCTCGTACCTGACATCAGCGGCACCCGCGGTCGTGCTGACCTTCATGGCGCGCTCCGGCGTGGACGAACACGAAAAAAGCGACAAGGACAAGAGGCCGGCAGCAAAAAACGCGCCCGCGCAATTGATTTTTCTCAAAAGGCCGTTCAATTTCAATAAATCTCCCTATCAATGGAATCTCAAAAATCTGTGCTTCTCACATTCACAGTGGCGGAACTCTCGTTGGACCTGTCCGGTATTCCTCCGCGGATGAGAGGGTTGTTGTTCAATCCAGTCATCAAGTCCTCAACCTGCAGGAGAAGCGTGTTGACCTGGACCAGCATCTCGTTGACCTCAGGGGAAGCCGTGCCCGTGATGTCGCTTACATCCGAGAGTATCGGAGTCAGACTTCCTAGGATTGAGTTTATCTGGTTGGAAATGTCCTTTCCGAGCAGTTTCGGCACGGCTCCGTCGGAAGAATTCATCAGGTTGTTCAATGTGGCGAGCGTCTCCGAGAGGTTGTTCGCGATGTCCTTTCCAAGCAGGTTCGGCACGGCTCCGTTCTCCGTGTCGGAGAGAATCGATGTCAAATCGTTCAAGTTGGAGATGATTTCGGTGAAAGGCGACTCTCCGCTTCCCTCAAGGGCGTCGTTCAGGTTGCCGAGAAGCTCGTGCACGTCGTCGAGGATTGTGGAGACCTTGCCGAGGAGGACGGAAATCGAATCCGAAGAATCGCTGAGCCGCACGAGGCCGTCCTTTATGTACTCCTTCGCCGGAACGCTGCCCTTCCTGAAAATCTCGCGGCCGGTCGGTATTACTGAATCCCCCGTGCCCGGAAAGAGCGTGAAGGTAGAGCCGAGCCCAATCGGACTGACACTCAACTCTACAATCGAATATTCCCGAACATAGTCGAAATAGTCCTCAAGGACATAGTAGTCCACCTTGACGAACTCGCCGACCAAATCGACAGACTTCACCTTGCCGATTGAGAAGCCCTTGTACATCAAATCCATTCCGACATAGATGCCTGAACCGGAATCAAAAACCGTGAAGTAGAAGTTTTTCTTCGTGAACCAGCTCTTCTTGGCTCCGATTGCGAAAACCAGCACTATCAGGGCCGCCATCGCGAGCAGGGAAAAGAACCCCACAATCTGATCGGCGTACTTTATCTTAAATTTCATAGTTGTCAGCTCCTTTCAAAAATCCATCCTCAACATCGTAAACGACGCTCCTGCCGCCGGCCCCCATGTCCATCATGGCGTCAACGAAGGCCTGCTTGTGGCTCACATAGGCCACCGTGTTCCCCCTGCCGACGAAATCCTCCACCAGGGAAATGATTCTGTCCGCGTTTTTTGAATCCAGCGACTCGGTGCATTCGTCGAGGAAGAGGACCTCCGGGCCGTTTATGAAGGCGCGGGCGAAGGCCACAAGCTTCTGCTCTCCCATCGACAAGTCCCCGGGCCTGAGCGCGAGGCTCCTCTTGTAGCCCACAATCTCACAAACCGCCCGGATTCGCTCTTGACGCTCGGCGACGGACATCTTCTGGTTGTGGGTCTGGAGAGGCAGGTTCAAGTTCTGCTCGATAGACTGGTTCGCCCACAAGGCAGAGTCCTGGAATACAAAAGAACAGCGCTTCCGAAAATTCTTGTTCTCCACCCTGTTCATCATACGCACATCTATGCCGTCGAACACCACGCGTCCCGCGGACGGGACGAGTATGCCGGAGATTATCTTCAGCAGTGTAGACTTTCCGCTTCCGGACTTTCCGAGCAGACCAACGACCTGCCCCTTCTCTATCTCCATGCTGACGCCCTTTATTATCTTCTGGGTGCTGGAAGAGAATTCAACATTCTCAAGTTTGAAAAGACTCACACAATCCTCCAAATCTCAAATCAGCGACGGAACAAGCGTTATGACGACATCCGCTATTATGATTCCGACGAAGGAATTGCTGACCGCCCTGATGCCGGCGACTGGAATCTCAGTTGACGAACGCTCAACGTTGAAGCCGAAATAAGTCGCCGTTATGGAAATTATCATGCCGAAAACAATGCTTTTCAATATGGAAGCGACAATCATCATTATGGAAAAATTCTTCAGGAGCTGGTCGAAATATCCCGCGGCTATCGAAGGGTTCACGAACATGGCGGCGACATACGGCCCCAATATGCCGCAGAGCGAGAAGTAGAGGCAGAGGAAGAAGACGGAAAGCGTCACCCCAAGGAAGCGGGGTGCCACCAGATAGTCCACAGGGTCGACACCGACAGATATGTAGCTTTCGACCTGGTGGCTCGTGACCATGCCTCCAATCTCCGTCGCAATCGCCGTAGACGAGCGGGCAGTCACGACGAATGCGACCAGAACCGGCCCCAGCTCCCTGACCACGACCACCACGAGAATCTGGTATATCATCGAGGCCTGTCCCAGGGAAAGCAGGAGGTCGTAGCCCACAAGAAAAATCGCGGCGCCCAGGGCGGCGGAAAGGAACGCGATAATAGGCAGTGCCTCTATGAACGTGAAGAGGAGCTGCATTATCAGTATTTTTCGGGCGGCCTTCTCCTCGTTTATGAAGGCGAAAGTTGACTTGAAGGTGCGCCCTATGTAACCGAGGATGTAGGGAAACGAAGAGAAAAAGCCCCTCATCGAAGAGCCAAGCCAAGTGACGGACTTCCCCAAGAAAGTGTTCTTGGAAAGTCGCTCAAAAAGATTCTCCCAGAAACCTGCCATCAAAAACTCCGGTTAAAAATTCAGCAAACTAAGCGACGACCGCAAGAGTGTCGCTCTCCCCCGTCCTCTCGGAATCCTCAAGCGGACGGACAATCCTGACCATGATTTCGCTTCCGGCCTTGGGAACCCTGTCGGAGTGCGAGGGAAAGACCAGCTGGCAATGAAGGAAATTTTCCGTGACCGCGTGCACGACAACGTTTCCGCCCTCGCCCGGCCGCATCACGCCCCTCGCGAGCGTCGGCCGGTGCACGGTCTCGCACACCGCCGGCAGTGTCTTACCAACGAAGGACTCTATGTACGCCGTCTTGGACTTCCTGTTGTATTCCTCAAGCCTCTTTATCCTAATATCGGTGACATTGTTCGGAACCATAGGACGCATGTCGAATGCCTCGGTGCCCGGACGCGCGCTGAACGGGAACGCGTGGACGAACGTGAAGCCACAGTCCGAGAGCATCTTCATCGTCAGTTCAAAGTCCCCTTCGGTCTCGCCGGGAAAGCCCGCTATGATGTCGCACGCGAGAAAAGGATTCCCCTTGGCCTTCTTCAAAAGCGAGCAGGCCCTGTAGACCTTCTCTATCTTGTACGGCCGCTTCATCCTTGAAAGCACGGCATCGCTGCCCGACTGCACGGAAATGTGGAAGTGCGGCCTGACGCGGGGATTCTCGAAGAGCGAGGCAAGCTCCTCGTCCACAATCTCAGGATAGAGGCTCGATATCCTTATGCCGATTGACCTGGTATTCTGCAAAAGAATGGAAAGAAGTCCCGCAAAGTTCACGAACGACTCACTTCCGTCATTGCCGAACCACCTGCCCCTGTACTGGGCGATGTTCACAGTGGTTATGACGACCTCGCGCTGGCCTGCGTCCTCAAGCGCGCGCACCCGCTCAAGCACGGAAGCCGCGTCAAGGGAGACGGACTTTCCACGGGCGAGGCGTATGCGGCAGTAAGTGCAGACGCAGTTGCATCCGTCCTGAATCTTCAGGGAGGAGCGTGAATGGTTGATGAAGGTGTCTGTGGATAGCCTGAACGGCTCCGTTATTTCGCCAATCCGGGACGAAGCTTTTTTCGAGTTGAAGAAGGGCTGGAGAACAGCCTGCAATTCAACTCCGCACTTTCCCCCATTCTCCTTGAGCAGCCGGGGGACATCGGCCAAAGAGCCCTTGTTCTGGCCGCCGAGCACGGCAACCCTCGGGTCGATGGCGAGAATGTCGTCCCTGTTCAGCTGGGCGTAGCACCCCGTCACGACGACAACACAGGACGGGAATTTTGAAAGCAGCAGCCTGATTATGCGCCGGGCCTTCTGCTCGGCCTTTGCTGTGACCGTGCAAGTGTTCACGACGCAGGCCAGTACATCATCGTCTGAAGCGGCGGCGGCCGTCATCGGCTCCATGGTCACGGAGAAGCCGAAATCGGTGAAGACGCGAGCGGCCCCCTCGCTCTCAACCTGGTTCAGCTTGCATCCGAGAGTCTCGAAATGAATTTTGTTTCTATGCATATCTATTGAAAAAGCGAATCAAAGGGAAATTCAGACACCGGCCTTGGCCAAGGCGTCCTCCGCCCTCTTCTTTCCCCTCGCGGCATCGGGAGAGGAAGGGTCGAGCGAAAGCGCCTTCTCGTAGGCCGTCTTGGCTGTCTCGTAGTTTCCGACCATCTCGCGGGCGTATCCACATCTCGTCCACCAGTAAGCGTACTTGGAAGGCTGCTCGTGGACAGCCGCGGAGAAAGCCATGTCGGCGTGCTGATACTTTGCCTGCCTGATATAAATCTCTCCCATGTACAGATAAGCGAAACCGATGTCGCTGGATCCCGGAGGCGCATTGGCGATGTAGAGCTGGAAGTATTCGAGCGCGCCGGCGTTCTTGCCCTGGTAGTATTTGGCCTCGGCCAAAATCTCTATGAGCCTAGTGTCCGTTGAACTGATGTTGCGCCCCTCAATCGCCTTCGCCTCTGCCTTCGCGTAGTCCTTCTTTCCCACAAGGCTCCAGCAAAGCACGACGTACGAGTTGACGTTCTTCGGGTTCTGCAGAAGCTCCTGCTCGCAAACGGCCACAGACTCGGCGTACTTTCCAGCGCGGTAAAGGGCGAGAGCGTCCGCTTTCTGGGCGAAAAGCAGCGGAGAAAACAGGGAGGAAGAAAGAATCAACGACAAAAAGATTTTTTTGAATTCAATTTTCATATTACTGACCTTTTTTTCTATGTTTAAAAAAACTAAAATTTTCTATAGCTTAATTTAAATTATCTTTTATGGATAAAAAATTCTGGACTCGACTTCAGGCTCAGCTCAATTTGAGGCGGGAAGACGCATTGTGCAGCGGCCTGTGAATTTTGAGCCCGGCTCAAGGACCACCTGCTCGGAAGTGATGTCGCCGGTGACGGAACCGGAGGAGGAGACGTGCACCATCTTCTCGGCGACGATGTTGCCTTCCACCCTGCCCTTCACCAAGACCCTGTAGGCGGAAATCTCGGCCGTGACGGAAGCCTCGGTGTCAACGACCAAGTCGCTCGTAGCCGAGATGTTCCCCGTGACACTGCCCCTTATCATGAACGGCTTCGTGAATTTTATGTTTCCCTTGAATTTGATGTCGTCGGCGAGAATCGTGTCGAAATCATCGTCTTCAAGGTCGGTTATATCAGTATCTTTAGTCTCAAACATAACGAATACTGTATCTGTAAAAGCCCTTTGAGGTCAAGAAAACCGAAACGCATAGAATGAAACGAACAGAATAATGTGATAAAATGTGTGCATGATTTCATACATAGCAAAACTTCTGAAGGCGTTGAACGCCAACACAAATCCGGGAGAAATAGCGCACGGAGCGGCGTGCGGATTCCTGCTCGGCCTCATGCCGAAGGACAACCTGCTCTGGTGGGTCGTCTTCATCTTCATTCTTTTCGTCAGGATAAACAAGGCGGCGTACGGACTCGCGCTCCTGCTCGGCTCCCTGCTCGCCCCAGCACTGGACGCGACGTTCGACACGCTGGGCTATTCAATCCTCACGAACGAAAACCTCTACGGCCTTTACGGATTCCTTGAGAACGTGCCGTTCGTGTCGTTCACGAAATTCAACAACACGGTGGTCATGGGCGCGCTCGCGGCGGGACTGATTCTCTACATTCCGGCGTACATCATCGCAAGAGTCGCGGTTGCGCTCTGGAGAAAGCACGCGGTCGCACTGCTCAGGAAGGCGAAAATCATCAAGGTAATCGGGAACATCCCGATAGTGTCGAAAATAGCATCGCTTGTCGGAGAAAAATCATGATTGAAGAAGAGAAGAAAGAAGGCGCGGTCCAGGACGAGAAGACGCCGGCGCAGACGAACGAAAAGCAGCTCCAGACGCAGGGCGAAGGCGAGAATGCCAAAGAGGACGGAAAGAAGATGGTCGAATCTTCAAAACTCCCCAAAATTTTCAGGAAGGAATATTCGGAAAAGGCACTCTCGAAAATCCTCAAGAAAATCTACATCGAAGAGGACAGGAAGCTCGTCGAATCGATTTTCACGGAAGAAAGAACCGTGAAGAACAGGAAGCTGCTCTCGATAGACCAGAAAAGGCAAATCGAAAAGAAGGATTTCAACCAGCTGAAGGAGATTGCGAAGGCGATAAAATCGAACAAGGGACGCATGAAGTTCGTGCCTCTCGTGGCGGTCGCCTCGTTCATCGCGGCGGTCGTGCTTGTCGTGGCGGCGTTCAAGAACCCAATCGCAAAGAAAATCATCAAGTCGGGCTGCGAGGCGGCTTTCGGAGCGAAGACCGACATCCAGTCCGTGAACGTGAAGCTCCTCGGCATCTCGATACGGGTGAACGGAATCGCAATCGGCGACAAAAATTCCGAGGAATACGACTACAAGAAGAACCTTTTCGAGGCGGAGAAAATCACAATCGACATGAATTTCACGCAGGCGCTCAGGGGCAAGGCGATAATAAACGACGTGTCGGTGGAGGGCATGAAATTCGGCACCGACAGGACGACGAGCTGCTACATTCCGCCGAAAGAGAAAAAATCGCTCAAGAACAGCGCGTTCGCCAAGGAACTGAAAGCGAGGTCGGACAAGGCCCTCGAAGACTTGAAGGCGCAGGCGGCCGAAATCGCGGGCGGAAGCAGCGTGGACGAAATCGTCTCCAACATCGAGTCGCAGCTCAAAACCCCGGCGGCGGCGAAGAAGGCGCGGGAGGACGTGCAGGCGCTCGCGGATAAATGGCAGGCGAAGCCGGAGGAACTGAAAAACCAGGTCGAAACGTTCTCGGAGAGCGTCAAGGAACTGCAGAAACTGGACGTGAAATCACTGAAGTCGGCCTCGGACGTGGAGAAAGTCAAAAAGGCGAAGGAATATCTTGAAAAAATAAACTCGGCGATAAAGCAGGGCGACGAACTCAAGGTCTCATTCGAGAAGACCACGAGCGAAGTGAAGGCGGACGTGGAATCGACTGGAAAAATGGCAACGGACTTGGCGGCGGCCGTTAATTCCGACAAGGATTTGGCTGTGGGACTCGTGAACAAGGTGACCGACACCGTGAAGAATTCAAAGCAGATTCTCGGAACCGCGCTGGACACCGTGGGCTACGACATGATGGGGAAATACTACCCGTATGTCGAGCAGGGAATCGCATACGCCGTGCAGATGAAGGCGAATTCGGCCTCCTCGAACAAAGATTCGGAAAAGGAATCGAAGAAAGAGGAGAAAAAAGGCTCGACAGGACGGCTCAAGGGAAGGACAATCTGGCATTCAAAACAGTATCCGGGACTCTGGATAAAGAACGTCTCGGCGTCCGGCTACACGGAGAACGACGGAAGCAAGGGATTCTCTGGAGCCATAAAGAACATCACGAACAACCAGAACGTCACGGGACTGCCGACAACGGCCGAAGCGAAATTCGACGTAGGCTCGATAAACCACGCGGGAAAAATCACGCTCGACGTGCGCGACTCTTCAAAAGCGGATTTGATAGCGATGGACTACACAGGAACCGGCTTCACGGCGAAAGTCGCTGGAGACAAAATCTCGTCCGCGTCGGGAATCCCCTCAATCGACGGAAAAGCGTCCGTGACGGTCATGGCGAGTGCGGGAAGCACGGGCTTTTCGGCGAAGGGAAAGGTCGACCTGAATCCAGTCACGCTCACATCGGACGGATTCGCAAACGAGACCGTGACGAAGTACTACAAGACGGCCCTCGCCTCCATAACCGACATGAGCGTCGGCTACGAGATGGCGTACAGGAACAACTCCGGCATTTCGCTCGGACTTTCCGGGAATTTCATGGACAAATTCCAGGACGCGTTCATGGCGGCCTTCAACGAGGCACTGGGAGACGCGAAGGAAATGGCGATAGCGAAAATCAACAAGAAGATAAACCAGGATTACGGAGAAGTCACGGAGAAGATAAAGAGCTTCCTTGGAATCGAGGGTGAAATCGACGTGCAGAACGTGAACCTCGACACCGTGCGGCAAACGCTTGAGGCAAAGAAGGCGGAGCTTGAGAACATAGTCCAGGGCAAAGTCGACGAGGCGAAGGCCCAGGCCGAGGCGAAGAAGCAGGAAGCCGAGGACAAGGCCAAGCAGAAGGCAGCAGAGGAGACGAACAAGGCCGCGGAGAAGGCGACAAGCACGATAAAGGGCAAGGCCTCGAATCTCTTCAAGAAAAAGTAGCGCTTTTTGGATGGCGGAAAAATGCAATGGGACTTGCAGTTCGTTGCATTTTCTTGCGTTTTTCTGCCATTTCGTGCGCTGTCTTGAAAAAATTGCATTTTATCAGTTAGAATTACTAATCTGTTTTTCAAAGAATCCATATTTTTATAGGAGTTCCAAATGTCTGGACACAATAAATGGTCAACCATTAAACACGCAAA
>CAMHLH010000085.1 GCA_946185925.1 uncultured Treponema sp. | reverse complement strand
TCCGACGTGTACGAACACATAAATTCCGAAGCATCCGATTTCACATACACGCTCGACAGTTCGGGAAATGCGACAATAACAGGACTTGTGGACGGAAAGGACAATCCTGTGACAGACATTACGATTCCTGCGACGATAAACGGACACAAGGTCACGACAATCGCCGCAAAAGCGTTCGAAGACTACGACAACATACGCTCGATTGCAATCGAGGAAGGCGTTACGACGCTCGGTGCTGAAGAACAACGGGATTCTGGAGGAAATTTGCAGGGTGCCTTCTACGGACTTCGATTTTTGAAAAAGCTGAGCCTTCCTTCGTCCATAGAACTTTACTATGATTGTCTTGGTGGCATTTGGTCGGAATTCGAGCTGACACTCGCCGAAGGAATCACGACGATTCCGGACAGCGCATTTCACGCATGGGGACTTTCGAAGGTTCACCTTCCGTCAACACTCAAGACTATAAGAGCTTCCGCATTCCACAACTCCAGAAAATTCACGGAGATAGAGTTTCCCGAGGGGCTTGAGTACATTGGACTTCATGCGTTCTACGGCGCAGGGCTTACGGAAGTCGAGATTCCGGACGGCTGCACTCTTTTCGGAACAACATTTGAATCGTGCGAGAGTCTCAAAAAGATTACGCTCGGCGCAGTCGATGTTCCTGAGTTTTACGGTACGAACGCAATGATCTGCTACGACTGCCAAGCATTAGAGACGGTCGTCATAAAGAACTACACGACAGCATGGACGACTGGTCAAGACGACGAAAACCAGTTCCACTACAACATCTCCAAGAGAGAAACAGAGCCGGCATCGGGCTGGTTCTCCAAATGCGAGAACGTAAAGAACGTCGTCATTCTGGACGGAGTGGACCACGCCTCGCTAAATTTCCGCAGAAACCATTTAATAGAAAATCTCGAAATCGCAAATTCTGTAAAAAAGCTCGCCATAGCACTAGCCGGAAACACGGTCATCGAGGAGCTGGATTTCAACGGGCTTGACGAGCTTGTCCTCTACTGCTCGGACATGACAGCTCTGAAGAAAGTGAAACTTACGAATATAAAGAAGCTCACATGCGATTTCTCAAACTGCGCCTTGCTTGAATCCGCCGATTTGTCGGGCACGACAGTCGCGTCAAAGAATTTCACAGGCTGCAAAGTGAATCCGTGAGCAGGAGGATTTCTATGAAAAAGATGATTGCTGTTCTGCTTTCTGCCGCAGCGGCGTGCGCATGGCCGCAGTCGTGGTACTGGGATTCTGCAGGCGATGAGTCTGCGCCAAATCTTTCGTCGAATTACGACGGAGACAGTCCTGCGTTCACTTTCGTTTTCCTAAACGATGAGAACGAGACTGTTGAGAACATAAAATTTCTGCGAAGCCTAAATGAGAACGATTACGCTTCGACGGACGCAAGTCTCATTGACGGAGCCGACTGCAACGTGTCATTCTCAGAGTCTGGAAAACGCACAACGCCGCTCCACTATGCTGTGGAGAACTGCACAAGCGACATAGTGGGACTTCTTCTCAAGAACGGAGCGAGCGTCACAGAAACGGATTCCGCCGGATACACTCCGCTCACGCTCGCCATCCACCGGAAGAAATACAGCGTCGTGGATTTGTTCATTTCGAACAACACCAGCGTAAACGCAAAAGACAGGAACGGAAAGACAGCCCTGATGTACGCTGTGGAGAATGGCGACAAGGACGTCTGCGCCAAGATGGTGGCCGCTTCAAGGCCAAGCGAACTTGCCGTACAGGACAACAAGGGGCAGACTGCGCTCCACTACGCTGTGAACGGTGGCTGGGTCGCAATCGCCACAAAACTCGTGGAATCCGGCATGGACAACACAATAGAGGACAACAGCGGCTACACGGCCTTCATGCGCGCACTCGACAGGGACACGAACATGATTGACGTATTCGTGAACGACCGCTTCTTCAACGTGAACAAGAAGAATTCGAGCGGTCTCCCTCCACTTCTGTGGGCGATAAAAAGCGGAAAATCCCTGAGCGTCATAAAGGAGATTTTCTGCGACAGGAGATGCACGATAAGCGCGTCTCGCGATTCCTACGGATACGACGCGCTCGACTACCAAAAGAAGTATCAGCCCAACAATAAGGAACTGAAAAAATATTTGAAGAACAAAAAATAAAAAGGAGAAAAACATGAAAATCAGAAAATTGATTGCCTCGCTCGTTTTTGGGTGCGTTTTTGCAGGAAGCGCATTTGCGGCATACGAAAAAGAGTTGTTGGCGGCTTGCGAAAATGGCTCCTCAAGGAACGCGAGAATTTACCTTCAACGTGGAGCCGACCCGAATGCAGCAAAGCAGGATGGGAATTTCACATACACGGCGCTCTGCTACGCATGCAAAAACAAGAAGCTTGACTTGGTAAAAGACCTTGTGGAATGCGGTGCGGATGTCGATGTCGCCGACGAAAACTATATAAGCCCCATCGCAATAGCAGCTTCCGTCAACAACAAATACATTGTCGACTATTTGTTGAGCAAAGGAGCCAGCGTGAACGGAAGGGACGTGGACGGCAACACCGCATTCATGAACATCATAAAAATGAACGATATCGGATTGTTCTACAAGGCATGCGACAACGGAGCTGAGGCGAACCTCTACAACAACGCAGGGCATACACCGCTGAGCTACGCCGTGAAGACTGGCGACTCCAGAATGATAAGGGGACTTGTAGGACCGACAAAGAGAGTGGACATTGCGGCAAACATCAACCACTACATCGACAGCGAGGAATGTACTATTGTTGAGTATTCGCTCAGGCAACAGTCCATAGACGCATTGAGGACGCTGCTTTCAGTCGATTTCGACTCGACAAAGCAGGATTCCGAGGGACTTCCAATACTCTGTTGGGCCATAAAGAACAGGATTTCATGGTTGATGATAAGCGAACTCATCGACAAGGCACCAGATTGTGTGGACGGTCAAGACTCAAGCGGATATGGAGTCGATTACTATCTGGTAAAATACCCGTCCACGAACACGGACAAAATAAAGTACAAAGTTGACGAAATTCGAGCGCGGAACGAAGCCGCCAGCTACACAAGACGCTGAAAGATTCGGAGATGAGTTGAATGAGAAAAAAAATTATCCAAGCCGCTTCTCTTTGTCTTGTCATGGTGATTTTCGGCTGCGCCAGCACGGACGAGACGGCAAAAGACAGCGCCGGCATTGGCGCGAAAGCCGCAGTGGCCATCGACGAAAACGGGAACACGCTTTTGATGAATGCGGTTCTCAGGAATTCCGACAGTGCGATTGATGCCGAATTGAGCAGTAGCGAGTATCTGGCCGACAACGCAAAGTTTCTGAACCATGCGAATTCCGACGGAAACAATGCGCTGCATCTTGCGGCAATCAAGAGGAACAGGAATCTTGCAAAAAGGCTTCTCAAAATGGGAATCGACAGGAATGCGGTAAACAACGACGGCGACACAGCCCTGCACATAGCCGTGAAGAATTCCGATTCACAATTGGTCGACGCACTCCTGGACGGCGGATGCGACACCGATGCTTTGGACGGCGAAGGTGCGACACCGTTCATTCTTGCGGCACGGAACGGAAACGGAGAGCTGGTGCAAAAACTGATTTCCCGACACGCCGACACGAAAATCAAGGACAGCGACCGAAAATCATACGTCGACTACATGGGACAGAGCAGACCTCCAGTTTCCGACAACGAACACAAAGACAACGAGCGCAATACCGAGCGCGCCGAGGACACAAATCTGCAGCCGCCGAAAAGCCTCGCCGCAAGAACGAATTCCTTCACTGTCCACTTCGGCACAAGGCATACCCCCGCAATATCAGCCGTAAAGAACAGGAACCGCACAAAGCTTGCCGAATTGATAAAAGACGGAGCGGATATGAACGAGAGCGATGAATTTGGGAACACCCCGATTATGTACGCAGTCAAGGCGAATGCCACAGCCATGCTCCCCCAGCTGATAAATGCAGGAGCGGCCATTGACATTCGCAACGACGAAGGGCAGACACCGCTCATGTATGCCGTGTCGCAAAATTCAGACTCTTCAGTTTCCATTCTTCTAGGCAATGGAGCCGAGGGAAGCGTCTGCGACACCAATGGAAACACGGCTCTTTCCATAGCGATTGGCCGACGCTCGGTCAATTTGGTCTCCGCACTTCTTGAAGCTGGGGCGAATCCGAACATAACGTTCGCGGACGGAAACACGGCTCTCATACAGATGGTCTACAACGACGATCTTCCGTGCGCAAAGGCTTTTCTCGCGCGCGTCCCAGAGTACGACGTGTGGCAGACGAACGTGTACGGAAAAACAGCCCTGGACGTTGCAAAGGAGAAGCACAACATGGGCTTCGTAAAACTTCTGGAGTCGTATCAGTAAATGAAAGAATCCACCGCCATTCTCGCTTCCGCATTTTTTATTTCTCTCTCAATTTTCTCGTGCGCATCCCAAAAAGTCGAAGAACGCGTGGACAGGATTTCCGTGAACAACACGGTGGCGCATCCCGTCATAAACCCGAAATCCGACGACGAATCAAAAAGGACATTCTTCATAGACGCGCTCCGAATCGACGGAAAACTCAGTTCCATCACAGGCGGCGACCGATACAACATCCACTACCGCGTCTACGACCCGTCAGGCTACTTGTGCTTCGGCGGACATGCGGACGCGGACATAACGTCGACACCCGACCTGTTCTTCACAGAGGACGGCATTGTCCGAATGAAGATTCCGAGAATCGGCTGGAGTGGAGAGCGGAACATCGACGACGACATTCTCGGAAAGGCGGTCGGAGACGGAATCTACACAATCCGCGTGAATCTTCTCTCGTCGCATCTGGACAAGGGGAATATCGAGGACAAGATTCTGAAGGACGATTTTGGGAACGACGCTCTCCCGGAGCAGACATACCAGGTCGAAGTCAGGACTTCCAAGCCCGATTTCAGGATGAACGCGAAGAAAATTCCCGATGCCTCAGGTGAAGCGGACGCGGCAAGCTCCGAAATCCTGTTCTACGACGAAAACCACGCTTCGGCCGCCCGCTGGCTTGTCATGATGTCGGACGAAAGCGGAAATATCGTCAAGAGCATACGGCAGGGCGACGGCGTACATGACATTTCGTTCTCAGTCGAGCAATGGAACGTTACGGGACTGGCAGGACGATTCCGCATCAAAGTGAGCGCGGAGGACTCGGTCGGGAACAAGGGGAACGAGGAGATGGAACTAGAACTTCCGCTCATCGATTCCGCAGTCATGCGGCGAAGGAACGAGACCGACGACTTCATGAAAATTCTCCGCGCGTTTTCGAAAATCGAAAACACCATCCACATCGAAAAAAACGCGGAATGCGTCGCCACACTGGAAAAGCCCTTGACGACGAACCTCGGAATCGAGAGCGTGAACTACTCCAACGGATTGAAGACGCACACCATCAAAAACGTCACAAAAAGCAGAGAAAGAATCACTTGGACACTCGGCGCACACGAACTTCCGGCAGGCTCCTACCAAATGAGCGTACGAATGCCCGTGAACGGAACAATCGCCGACATCGCCGTGGGGACTGTGAGAATCCGCGACGACAGCACACTATCCGTCCGCGACAAATTCGACATTCACTGCGAACGCGCCTCCAACGTGGACGTTTCCGCCTTGTTCAGGAAGGAAATCCCCATCGCCAAATTTTTCGTCACGCGCACCGCCGATGTTCCGTGCGCGTGGAGACTGGGCATTTTTGATTCAAACAGGGAAGAAATATGGAGAATTGCGGATGGAAAGTCAGACTTTTTTCCACTCGGCTCAAAAAAAACGTTCGAATGGTTCGGAGAGCCGTGCGACTTTTCAGAACCAGAGCCAGAGTGGCTGCCCAAACCCGGAGAGATGTACTATCTCGGTCTCTGCATAAAAAGCGAATACAGCGAAGCGGAAGAGGCGGAGTTCGAGCCGTTCGTGGTCGGAATGGTTTACGAAACGCTTCCTGAAGGAAAAGGAAAGCGAGTGAAGATTCCCGACATAACTTTTCCGGCGAACGGAAGCAACTTCTTTGACGACGGGGAACTTTTCGAGCTGAATTTTCCAATGCTCAAAAACATTTCCGACATTCTAAAAGAGAACGACGAGGGCATAAGAAAAGTGACCATAAGGGGCTATGCGAATCCGACCACATACCCGGACAAAGCGGAAATGGAAAAGGAGGAGAGGGACTCCCTCAAACCGCTTTCGCAAAGACGAGCGACGGCCATTCGCAACACGCTCGTCCTTCTTGGAGTCGACGGAGATAAGCTTTCGGCGGAAGGCGCTGGCGGACTTCAAGAAACATGGATTGTCAACCCGGACTCCGATGACAAACACAAGAACAGGCGCATCGAATTCTTCGTAGAGGGGGACTGAAAGAAAATGGACAAGCGCATTTATTACATGTTTTTTGCGGTCGCTCCGCTGCTTTTCATCTCGTGCGCGACGACAAATCTGGCGAGCGGAAATCCGCTCGAAGTAGACAAGTCATTCACAAAAGAAGCGGACAGGGAACTGTTCGCAGCCGTCAAAAACCACGACCTCGGCACAGTCAGGGAAAAACTCCTTGCCGATGCCAATCCGAACGTGCATGACGGTTTTGGGCAGAGCGCACTCATGTGGGCGTGCCACAGCGGCGACAAGGAAATCGCGGATGTCCTGCTCACCGACAAAAGCGAACTGGCGAAGAAAGCCGGAAAGAAATTCAAAAAGACGAAGAATGCCATGATGGCAAACGCAAACGCCGCCAGCAACTACAACTACACGGCTCTTCTGTGCGCGGTACACGGCGGAAACATCGAAACGCTCAGGTTCCTAGTCAAAAACGGCGCGGATTTGGGCAAAAGCGACGACCACAAGGAAACTGTCATGCACAAGGCTGTAAAGTCGAACAGAATAGCCATGCTGGACGAGGTCATCGCATTGCGCGCGAAAAATCCGAAGCATAAAATCGACATAGACGCGAAGGATTCGTTCGGCTGCACCGCGCTTCACCACGCCATTGCCCGCCGAAATTCCGTTTTCGCGAAGCGGCTTCTCGATGCAGGAGCGAATCCTTCCATTCCAACGGGCGACGGGCGAGGAACAATCGCGCTTGCTCTCCAAAGCAGAAGCTACATGACGCTTGTCCATCTGCTTGAGAGCGAAAAGATGACGGTCGACACCGCGCTCTCGGAACAGGGACTTGTCGGCAAAGACAGAAAAGCATGCACGACACTCGACTGGATTCTTTCGCAGGACTTCGGGGAAGACGAACGGAATCTGTACATGAAAGCGATTGAGAACAAAAAAAACGGAAATCCGATTCCGTTCGACGAATACAAAAAGGCACTGGACGAATATTACGAGGATGTCAGAAACTGCACGACAGAAAATCATGACAATCTTTTTCCGAAGATACGGAACCGGGAACGACTTTTGTACGACACGATGGAAATGTATTGCGACCGCGGCAAGGCGTTTTTCGAGAAGAGCAAGAACCTCCTTGAGCTTGCGGTAGACAATTCGAATGCGGAACTGCTTTTATACTTTCTTCACAGAGGAGTCGAATGGACAGAGCCTCACACGGATGACGATTTTTTCACATACGCCATATCGTCAGGAAACGCAGGAATAGTTCGTCTGCTCATAGACAACATTGGAGCGTTCGGAACCGTACTGCAGACAGGATTTCACGACACATTCAAAAGAACTCCTCTCATGCAGATACTGAATGACAGCGGATTTGCGGAACGAATAGGCGAAGACTCCGTCATGAAACTCTTACGGAAGACCGAATCCGACTTGAACATAGCGAACGTGGACATTGCCGGAAATTCCGCAATCGCTTACGCACTGAGACTAAACCGCAGCTGCGTTTTTAGAGGGAAAATCATCGACGAACTTTTCAACTGCGAGATTCGCGCGAATCCAGGAAAAACAGTCGACGGGCTGCCGTACCTCCACTTTGGATACGACATTGGCGATTGGAAATTCGTCATGAGCCTTCTCCGCATAGATGGCATCGATTTCACTGTAAGAAATGCGGAGGGCAAGACCATTGCAGACCGCGCCGATGAAGACCTAAAAAAGTCCGGGCTAAGCGAATACGACAGAAAGAACATTGAAAAAATCAGTGCGGCATACAGCGAGCGGTTGTCAGCATTTGAGGCCGCGCTCGAAAAAAAAATGAGCCGCTGAAACGTACCTCCCCCTATGCATTTTCGCGACACAAACGGGAAAATCTATTGTAGAATGACGTATGATTACAGACACGGAACATCTTACAATCGACGAACTGGAGTACCTGAAGAAAAACGAAGGGCACCTTCTGAATCCGAGGATGGACTGCACGTTCAAGGCGATATTCACGCAGCCGACGGAAGCATAGAAAAAAGCGCTGCATTCGTTTCTGGAAGCAGTGTTGGACCGAAAAATCGCGAAAGTCAGCTTCGAGCCGAACGACGCAGTCCAAATGCTCGGAACGCAAAGGAGCGTGGACTATGACATCAATGTCCGCTTTTCGACAGGAGAGGCGGCCGAGATTGAAATGCAGGCATGGCAGCAAATCTACGACTACGGGAAGCGCGCGGAATACCAAGTGGCGAGGCTGTTGAGCACGCACCTGAACAGAGGCGAATCATGGGGCAAGGTCAACAAGGCGTACCAGATTTCGGTTCTGGACTACGAATACTACCCAAAGCACCTTTCAAAAAAAGGAACGGAGCGGCAGGAAAAAATCGGTCGTGAACTACTACACGATTAAAAACAAGAACGGCGAACCGCTCACGAACATTCTGAACATAGTATTCATAGAACTGACGCACCTTGACGAAAAATACGGAAGCGAAGAGCTGGAAAAGCTTTCCGCCGCAGAAAAGTGGGCGCTGTTCCTCAAGAACGCCGACAACAGGAACAGTTCCGAGCTTGTAAAGAATATTACGGAAAAGGAGGATGGTATCATGAATGCACAAAGCGTATTGTCATCAATCAGTTCCGACAGAGGATTGTGGCTTGCACAGTACCACGCTGAAGTCCGGGAAAGGGACAGAATCTCGAACCTGGAAGAAGCAAAGGAGCTAGCAAAGGAAGAAGGCAGAGCTGAAGGCAGGGAAGAAGGCAGGGCCGAAGGCAATGCGGAAGGAATCAAAAAGCTTGCAGCCCTGATTCAGTCTGGACTTTCCCTTGACGACGCCCTCAGAAAACTGGGGCAGCAATAGCCACCGCTTTTTAGAAACATTTTTCGCCAAAGACAGAACAAAACAGCGCGCAACAAAGTATTTTGCTTTGAAGCGCGCTGTTGCCATGAATACGTTCTATTCTCTAGATGAAGATGCAGAGCGCGACG
>CAMHLH010000084.1 GCA_946185925.1 uncultured Treponema sp. | reverse complement strand
CCAAAAAGCTATATTTTGTTTTTCAATCTATCTGATTTTTCGCAAAAATACTATTAAAACCAATTGAATATGGGGAATCTCAAAATGTCAAATCTTGGAAAATTAGACATCAAACGCCTGACAATGAAACTGTGTGCCTGTTTCGTCATGGCGTTTTTTTGTTGCGCCTCGCTGTCCGCTGAGGCTGGTGACGATTATGAAGACGAGACGGAGAGCATAAAGAGTCCTGCCGTGTCCAACATGAACGAGGTTGGCGACCAGTACATCAAAATCGGCATAATGGTCACGAAGCCCATAAACTTCGACGGAACGCTTCTTCTCGGCGGCGCGGGCGAGCTTGGCTACCACCGCTTCATCACCCAGAACCTGCTTTGGGGAATCGACGTTTCGTTCGGCTACAACCCGACGATTGGAGAGAACATCTTCACCTACGTCCCGCTCACTTTCGGCATGACATACCAGCCAACCATAAAGAAGTTTGAAATTCCGTTCACGGCGAGCGTGGGAATTGCGATGGAGAACTACCTGAGCAAGACGTATTTTCCGGGCCTTGCGGTGAAGGGAGCCGCCGGCGTCTTCTACCGCGCGACCCCGTCGTGGTCTTTCGGTGTCGAAGGCCAGTTCATGTTCCTTCCGCAGTTGTACAGCAACCCCGACTACAACGACTACGGGCTTTTCGGTTCGATAGAGTTGGCCGCCAGATACCACTTCTGATTTTTCTGCGATGTTTTTTATGGAGAATTTCTGATTATGAAAAAATTGTTTGGCTTGTCGCTCATTCCTCTCCTTTTTTCGTTTTTTTCCTGCCAGGAAGTCATTTTCGACGAGATAAGAAAGGAGGTGAAGCTTGAGGACGCGGACATCTCTGGAGATGTCAGGTCCATTGTCCGCTTTGGAGACTACATATATTTGCAGAACGGAAAGATTTGGAGAAAAACTTGGTCTTCCGAGTCCGCGCACGGTTGGACGGAGATGTCCAAGCCTTCTTCCGAGGCCGACTACCAGTATGTGAACAGGCTTGCGGCCGATTCGACCTATCTTTACGCCCAGATGACGCTTTTGAACGAGGACAGCGACGAGGGCGAAATCGTGAGCGGCGGCTGCCAGCTCTTCTATTCTTCCGACGGAGAGACATGGGAAGGCCCGATTGAATTCACCAATTCCGAGGGAGAGACCGTCACGACTTTTTCCAGCGGCGCAATCCCGATTTTCTGCACGAACGCCCCAAAAGCCGAGAACCGCTATGCTTACGCCAGATTCTACGATTCGACAGATTCTTCATACACGGTCTACCAGTTGAACGGAGGCTCCATTTCTGCGTTGACGACGATTTCTTCAAGTTCGGACAGTTCCTACAAGACCTGCTCGACGACTCCTGCCTACAACACGACTGCGTGCGCCTACTTCAACGGCGAGGTCTACTTCTCCTCTGCGAACTCCATGACGACCAACGAGTCGGTTTCCTACACCAAGACCGAAATCGACACTAACGGAACCGAAGTTGAAGTGACCGTGGGCGAGGACAAGGACGCGACGATGCTCTTCTATTCGAGCAGCGACAATGTCTACTTCACGATGGACGGAACTTTTGAGGATTACGAAGCGATAAACAGCGCATACGGAACTTCTCTTTCCGCCAACAATGTGGACTGCGACTGTTCAACAATCTATTCGATGTCGGTCACGAAGGACTATCTCTATCTTGGAACGGGCGACGGAGTGGAGCACGCGAAGTTCCTGACCTACACTGATTCTGATGGAAAATCTGCCACGTCGCCTGTCCCTGAAGCGGGCACCAGCGACTTCGACAGCAACGCGGATTCCACGCTCTCTTCCTATTATGAAGTCTACTGCGTAATGGCAGTCAGCAACTCCCTTTCCGAAAGCGAGAGCGTAATCTACGGGACGACGACCTTCTCCGGCTCTTCCTCAAGCTCTTCCGCCACGCAGGATAACTGCGGACTTTGGGCCTACATTCCAAGCCGCGGCAAGTGGAACAGGGAATAATGGATTTTCGCAACGGCATTTTTTGATTTTTTTTCGGCCACTTTTTTCGGTGGCCATTTTTTTTGATTTTTGGAGTAGAAAAGATGGACTTGTTTGATTCCGCCGAAAAAGAAAGCGGCCGCGAGCCGCTGGCGTCGAGAATGCGGCCTCGGAACCTCGACGAATACGTGGGGCAGGAGCACATCGTCGGGAAGGGGCGGCTCCTCCGGCGCGCGATTCAGGCCGACCAGCTTTCAAGCGTAATCTTCTATGGACCTCCGGGAACGGGAAAGACGACGCTGGCGCGCGTGATTGCGAACCACACCAAGTCGAATTTCCTCACGCTCAACGCCGTTCTGACAGGAATCGCGGACATTCGGGACGCCATAAAGAACGCCGACGACTGGAAGAAACTCTACGGAAAACGCACGATTCTTTTCGTGGACGAAGTGCACCGCTGGAACAAGGCGCAGCAGGATGCGCTCCTTCCGTGGGTGGAGAACGGCACTTTCATCTTGATTGGAGCGACCACAGAGAATCCTTTTTTTGAAGTGAACAAGGCTTTGGTCTCAAGAAGCCGCGTCTTCCAGCTAAAGGGGCTTTCGTCCGAGGATTTGATGAAGGCGGCGAAAAACGCGCTTTCCGACAAAGTTCGCGGATACGGCCGCTGGAAAGTCGTGTTCGAGGAGGGCGCGCTTGAGCATCTCGTGGAGACCGCGAACGGGGACGCGCGAAGCCTTTTGAACGCGCTTGAGCTTGCCGTGGAGACCACGCCCGAAAAATGGGAGCCGCCGGAGGGGAGCGAAATCTACATATCCAAAGAGACCTGCGAGGAGTCAATCCAGAAAAAAGTCGTCCTCTACGACAAAGACGGAGACTACCACTACGACATAATCTCGGCTTTCATAAAGTCGCTCCGCGGCCGCGACCCGGACGCCGCGATGTACTGGCTCGCGCGCATGGTTCGTGCGGGCGAGTACCCGGAATTCATCTTCCGCAGAATGTTGATTTCCGCCTGCGAGGACACGGGACTTGCCGACCCGCACGCTATCTCCGTGGTGGAAAGCTGCGCCTCCGCGTTCGAGAGGGTGGGGCTTCCCGAAGGCCGTTATTTTCTCGCGCACGCGGCGTTGTATTTGGCGACCGCACCCAAGTCCAACTCGTCCATGGCGTTTTTCGACGCGCTCTCTTCCGTGGAAAAAGAGGACGCGGAAGTCCCCGACCACCTCAAGGACGGAAACCGGGACGCGGAAGGCTTCGGGCACGGGCAGGGCTACATGTACCCGCACGCGTACCGAGACCACTGGGTCGCCCAGCAGTACCTTCCTGACGCGCTTGTGGGGCGGGTTTTCTACACGCCAACCGACCAGGGCTACGAAGCCAAGATAAAGGACGAAGTGCTCAACAGGCGCGAAATCCAAATCTCCGCGATTCTTGAGAACGTTGGAAGCTCTCCGCTCGACTCGAAATCGAATCTGTGGGAGGAGACGCTTTCGGCGCACAAGGGGAACCTCACTTTCACTCCAAAAAACGACGAGAAGGAATCCGCACTGGACAAGGCCGACAAGTCGTGGAGAAGCAGGCTCGACTCGAACAGGGCTGAAGTGCTTTCGACGATTCGGGACGAGATGATTTCGCTGGCGGATTTGAAGAGGCACAGCCGCTCGTTCATCGTGGACGCGGACGACGGGCTTCTTTTGTGGCAGGTACTCAGGAAAACCCCGGAGGGCGCGACTTACGGCCGCTGCAGGACGGAAGAGGGAAAGGCGATTCTCGAACAGTACGGAAGCACTTTGGACGAACTCGACAAGCCCATTCTCTTCGTCGGAAAAATCGGAAGCGAAATTGAAAGTGAAATCGAAGTCGACGTGGTTTTCATGCGCGACCCGTTCAGAAAAATCGTCGACGCGATGGAATTCAGCGTGGAAGACAAGTGCGGTTTGAAAGCGGACGCTCTCTCCAACGCCAGAATCGTGTTCTCCCAGCGGATTCCGAAAAACGGACAGAGGATAAGCTCGTTCGTGGAAAAAATCTGCGACAAAAAAATCGTGGAGAAGATGAAAAAGGCGGAAGCTAAAATCTACTCCAAAGAGAGCGAGCTTTTTTCCTGGGACGGCGAAGCGATTGCCCAAGCCCTTGAAGAACTCGGCTTCGCTGTCAGGCACGAGGCGAAAATCGTTGAGGAGAAGAGGCGGGTCTCTGAGGCTGAAATCGACAAGTGGTTCGACAGTGAAAAATCCGCCTACGGCAAGGCCATCTTCGATGAACTCGGAAACGACATGGAAAAGTTGAAGAGGACGATGACAGAACTTTCGAGAAAGCAGCTTTTCACATGGAAAAACGAAATCGAATTCTTCATCGTGCAAAAAAGAGACAATCAAGGACTGATTTCTGAATAAAGAATGTGGTAATATCTCTGTATTCGGCGTTGAAATAAAATAAAATGTCGATACAGGAGTTATAAAATGAATTTTATTTTCTTAGGACCACCAGGAGCCGGAAAGGGAACATTGGCGAAGGAAGTCGCCCAGGCTTACGGAATCCCGCACATCTCCACAGGAGACATCTTCCGCGAGAACATCAAGAACCAGACGGAGCTTGGAAAGAAGGCGAAGGCGATAATCGACGCCGGCGGACTCGTCTCTGACGAAATCACAATCGGACTCGTGAAGGACAGGCTCTCTAAGGACGACACCAAAAACGGCTACATCCTCGACGGCTTCCCGCGCACGATTCCGCAGGCGGAAGCTCTTGAGACATTCGCCAAAATCGACGCCGCTGTCAACTTCGACATCGAGGACAACGCCGTGGTCGACAGGCTCGGTGGAAGAATCTGCTGCAAAGAGTGCGGTCAGATGTACCATGTGAAGAACAACCCGCCGAAAGTCGAGGGCAAGTGCGACAAGTGCTCGGGCGAGCTCTACACACGCGACGACGACAAGCCAGAGTCAATCAAGCACAGGCTCGAAGTCTACAGGGAGTCTACGGCTCCTCTCATCGACTTCTACAAGGCGAAGGGCAATCTCGTGGACGTTGACGCGAAGCCGGCTCCGGAGAAAGTCTTGGAAGAGTTCAAGTCGAAATTTCCGAAGAACTAAGCGAAAATAGGTCTGTTCGGAAATTCCATGTTCCGGGCGGATTTTGAGACCCGCTTTTTGCAGGTCGATTCAGCCTGCCTGGAACTGGAGTTTCAGCCTCTTTTCCAGGCGGCATTGGAGAGTTAAAAAAGTGAAAAAAATCCTTACCGCATCGGCCACCGAAGAGGTCGTGTCCACGATAAAAAAGACTTGCAAGACCTATTCGTCGTATTTTGAATGCGACATCTACTCGGACACGGAACAGGTCATAAACTACATAGACTACGAAATGCCGGAAATCAAAGTCATAGATTTCTCGTCGGCATCGATAGACGGCTACCGCATACTCGCGGCGATAAATTCCGACCCCTGGCTCCACTACGGCGGAATCATAGCGGTGTGCAAAGACGCGGAGCAGGTGCAGTTGATAGAAGAGAGGAAGGACTCGAACATCCTTATTGTCTGCACGGTCAAGAATTTCATGCACCAGTTCTCAAGAATCCTCCGAATTTTGTGGCAGAACCAGCAGTTCCTCTTCAGCCGCGGAATGCAGGACATCGTGGGCGGCCAGGAATCTGGAAGCTTCGTGAGCGGAAACGACCCGATGGACATCCGCTTCTACTCCAACTTCCTTGTGAACTATCTCTACAACACGAACAGAATAAACGACGAGGAGCGGTTCAATTTGCAGATGGCGATGATGGAGCTTCTGACGAACGCGCTTGAGCATGGAAACCTCGAAGTCTCCTACGAAGAGAAGACCGAATGGATGATGAGCGGCGGCGACATGCTGGAGCTTTTGGCGCAGAAGACCGCCATGAGCGAATACATGGACAGAAAAATCTACATCGAATACCAAATTGGAAAACTCACCAGCAAATTCGTCATCCGTGACTGCGGCGACGGATTCGACTGGAAAAAGATACTCAATTCAAAAGCCGACGACACGGAACTCCACGGACGCGGCGTGGGGCTTTCGGCGAGCCTCGTGCAGAACCTCTCCTACAACGAGAAGGGAAACGAGGTCACGTTCGAGATAAAGAACATCGTGAACAAGACGAACAACGTGCCGGGAATCATGAAGCCGTTCGAGGCGATAAAATACACGGACAAACAGGTGGTCTGCCTTGAGCACGAGGAATCGAACGACCTCTTCTTCATCGTTTCCGGGCGTTTCGCGGTCTATTCTGGAAGGAAGCTCGTCTCGGTTCTCACGCCGAACGACATGTTCATCGGCGAGATGGCGTTCCTCTTGAACGACAGGCGTTCTGCGACCGTGCTGGCGGTGGGGAACTGCACCCTCATCAAGATTCCAAAAGCGGCATTCCTCTCGCTCATCAGAAGAAATCCGCACTACGGCATCTTCCTGTCGAAAATGCTCGCCCAGAGGCTGCAGAAACAGACACAGAAGACGATTCAGCTTTCAAGAAGGCTGACGGATACTGAATAAATCCAAACGATATTCAAAAAATAGGAGAAATATGTCCCTCAATCATAAAGAAATCGATTTGATTCTCTCGGAGCTTGAGCTTTCGGGAACGTTCGTGCAGGACATCGTGCAGCCGAATTTCGATTCGATTGCGATTTACACTTTCAAGCCGGGCGTACCGAAGACGGTTTTCGTCTGCCTTGCCGGAGGCGAATGCAGAATCCACGAGACGAGGCGGAAAATCACCAAGAACGAAAAGCCGCTCCGCTTCAACGAACTTCTGAAATCAAAGATAAAGGGCGCGAGAATCACATCCTGCGCCCAAATCGGAAGCGAGCGAATCGTGAAGATGACGATTGAGAGGGCGGGCGCAATAATCGTGATGCCAAAGGCGCAGTCGAAGCTCCAGAAAATCCAGGACGCGAAGGGCGGCATTCCTCACGACGCTCCAACCGCCGACGAATCCGACAACACCGAGCGGTACAACCTCTACATCCGCCTCTGGTCGAACGCCGCCAACATTTTCCTCTGCGACGAAGAAGACACCATAATCGACTCGTTCTACAGGCGGCCGCTGAAGGGCGAGATGACGGGCGAGAAATTCGTGCTGCCGGAAGCGAAACTCGGCGGAAAGACATTCGAAGTCCGAGATTTTGCTGAGACGGAAGAAAAACTGCTTGAGGAACAGGCGAAGCGGGGATATTCAAGGAAAATCACGTTCAACGAAAAAGTCGAGGCGTTCTATTCTGAATCTGCTGCGAAAACTTCGCTTGAGTCCCTGCTTGAGACCGCTGAAAAATGGTATAACACCCACAAAAGCCGCCAGACGGCCGCGCTTGAAAAACTCTGTGGAAAAAAAGCGGAATTTCTGAACGCTTCCACGCTGAAACATTCGGGCGACCTGATTCTCGCCTATTCGTACATGATTGATTCTTCCGGTGATGGCGCGAATTTCATCGAAGTCGAAGACTGGGAGAACGGCAACGCGAAAGTGAAAATCCGCATCGACCCGAAAAAGTCGGCGCAGGAGAACGCCTCCGACTACTACGAAAAATACAAGAAATCGAACAGCGGACTCGAAAAGCTCGAATACGACATCAGCGTCGCGAAAAAGTCGATTGAAGACTTGGACAGGCAGTACGCGCAGATGCTTTCCGAGAAGAACCCGATAAAGCTCGAACAGATTCTCCGTAAAAAGCAGACGCCCAAGCAGCTTGAGAAGAAATCGCATCCTGGTCTTGACTACCAGATTGACGGCTGGCAGATAATCGTGGGCCGCGACGCCGACGAGAACGACGAACTTCTCCGCCACAACGTGCGCGGCTCCGACATGTGGCTGCACGTCCGCGACTATTCCGGCGGCTACGTCTTCATAAAAAACAGGCCGGGCAAGACTGTTCCGCTCGAAATCCTTTTGTACGCTGGAAATCTTGCTGTATACTATTCAAAAGCCAGGAAGAACGGCAGCGCGGATTTGTACTACACCCAGGTCAAGCATCTCCGCCGCGCCAAGAACGGCCCAAAAGGATTGGTCCTTCCCACAAACGAAAAGAACCTTTTCATAAAACTCGACGAATCCAAATTGAGGAAACTCGATGAAATCCAAAAAGGCATAGAACTTTAAAATTGCTGATTTTTTCTTCATGGAGGAAGGGGAAATGAGAAAACACGGATTGTTTTTGTTTTTGCTTGTCGTGGGCGTTTTTTCGTTCGCGAAAGATTTCGATGTCTACTTGGCGCGGCTCGACTACTACACGAAAGCCGATGTCGTCCGCTCAAGGGACTCCATGCAGATTTGGGACTGGCTCAAAAGCCACGCATCCTCGCGCGACAAGGACTTTGCCTATGTGGCATGGTGCGACCACGACGGAAATTTCATGTCGGACGTGAGTTCGTCGTCGAACGTGGCGGACAAGGATTTTTGGCGGGCGATTATACTGGAGGGCAAGGACGAGTTCGTTGCGGGACCTGTCTATTCCGACGACGCGATGGAGAATGTGTTCTATGTCTGCCAGGCGGCAAAGGCTTTTGGCAGCACCGTGGGATTCTTCTGCGCTGTCGTCAGAAATTCCACCGTTGCTGCGGCAGCTGGCGCGGATGAACTGAATGCCGCGGAAACGGAAAAAGCGGATTCGGAAACGACTTTGGAATCTGCTTCGGAAGAGGAAGATTCTGGTGCTGAAAGCGGCTTCTTCGGACTGGGTGACAGGGAAAAGACCTTATCCATCTTCGGGAAAAAAATCGGCTTCTACCAGCTTTCTTTCTGCCTGATGTCCTTTATCTCTTCTTTCATGGTAATCCTGTTCGTCCTCGCATCAGCCGACTACAAAAAGCAGATTGGAAAGTTGAAAACTGAAAACGGAAAGTTGAGAATTGAGAATGAAGAGGGGAAAGCGGAAAGTGGAGAATTGAGAATCGAGAATGGAGAAGGGCAAATTGAAAGTGGAGAATTGAGAATCGAGAATGGAGAAGTGAAAGTTGAAAGTGAGAAGGGGAAGGTTGAAAATGGAGAGTTGAGAGTTGAGAATGGAGAGGGGAAAGTTGAAAGTGGAGAACGAAAAACTGAAAGTGGAAAGGGAAAATTTGAGAATGGAGAACGGAAAATTGAAAGTGGGAAGGGGAAATTTGAGAATGAAGAATGGAAAATCGAAAGCGAAGAGCTGAAAGGGAAAAGTGAAGAAGAGGATTTGCGTGGTGTTGTGGAGGCTCTTTCCGCTCAGAAAAGGGATTTTGAGGAGAAAATAGAGCGCATGAAGGCTGACTTCTCGGCGCTTGTGGAAGAGAGCGAGAGAAAATCCGAGGCTCTGCGCGGCGCCGAAGAAAAGTGCGTGATGGCAGAGCGGGAGATTTTCGTGCTGTCGAATAAGCTGCGGGAAAGCGAGAGCGAGAATGCGCGGAAGGACGACGAGCTCTGC
>CAMHLH010000083.1 GCA_946185925.1 uncultured Treponema sp. | reverse complement strand
ATTTTATCCACGACCCACACAATCGTAGGCTTCCAATAAATACTCTGCGTTATTCCCTTTATCGCTTCATATGTTGGAATGTGATAAGTACTTTTCTCGCCTCCGATTTTTGTAACGGGATCGGTGAACAGTGCATACCGTCCATGCAACCGGTACTCAATACAGTTTTCTTTCACGGTTCGTCCTCCTTTTGTTTTTTAGTTTACGACCGCTTTTTTTAGCTGTCAAGCATTTATTTTATTCATTACTAAAAGTTTTCCATGTTTCAATACGGCAACTTACAATTGCCATATTTTATTCATTACTAGTTTCAATTCACGCATTGCTGCGACTCGCCTATTGAAACATATACTTGCACTTTTTTCCATAATTTACCCTAAAAACACAATGACGTAGAAACAAAGGAATCTGTCATTTCATATACCAATCCCTTATTCTCATCATAGAAGCCATCATTCAGCACATAGATGCCAGAATCAGGGAGAATTTCAGAAATCATGTTTTCCTTCATCAAACGCACAAGCTGGTTTGAATACACGTTCACCGAATACTGTTGAGCTTCGCGCATAAGCTCGCGCAATTTCTCTCCGTAATTTTCTTCGCCGCGTTCCAATGAAGAAAGCCGACCATCAACATCGTTTCTACCGTACGGAACAATGACACCTATCGTAGCGTCAGCTATGACCTCAAAGCATTCCCACGCAGTTTTGAATGACTGGCGGTAAGGCATCTGCTTCCAATTTTTATTCTGGTTTACGCGCTCGTATTCAGAAATCGCCGCCTGATTGTCTGAAAGCATATCAAGTACCGTCGCTTCTCTTCCATTTATTGAATATCTCAAAAGAGAATTCGGCAGCTCGCTATAAAAATAGTTGAAATATGCCGTGATTACTTTAGGTGAAATCAAATTGCATTCACCGTCTGAGGAATCCTTGAAAAATTCACGCAGAATCCGCTCCATACATTCCTGCCCGATTTTCAATTCCTCAAGAGAACCTATTTTTTCATTTTCAACAGCGAATATGGCGACAGTCCCGCAGATTTTGTTGCCGGAAGAATCAGTCAGCTCGTCATTGCGATTGCACCTTCCAGCCGTCTGAATGATTGAGTCCAATCCTGCCAGATACCGAAGTGCTCCACCAAAACTTACGTCGACACCGGCCTCAATCAGACGGGTGCTCACGCAGACGCGCTCTCCAGCCTTCAGTTTTTTCCGCATCTCTTCGATTACAGAGCGACGATGAGCCGGGCACATGTTTGTACTCAAGTGGTACACGAAATCGGCGCAACCGCTTTTCTTCAGCAACTCGAACAGTTCCTTCGCCTGAGGCTTCGTGTTCACAACCGCAAGGAAACTGCCGCAGGATTCCATTTGCGAAACGATATAATCACAAACGTTTTCCGAAGAAACTTTCTTTCGACCGCCCTCCGTCTTGTCCACAAACTGGACACGCTTGAGTGAGGAAAAATGGGCGGACACATCTTCTATCACCTCACCGTCAAATTTCAAATGAAACGACGCATCATCTCCTATTCTGTCCAGGCACGGCTGCGTTGCAGTGCAGAGCATAGCCGAACAGCCACAGCACTTAACCAGATACTCCAATCCCCAGTTGAAAAGATATGTCGTTTTTACAGGAAGAGTCTGGATTTCATCAAAGACAAGCACAGAAGATGCGAGCCTGTGCATACGGCGGATATTTTTCGTTCCGCTTCCGAACAAAGTTTCCAAAAACTGCACCATTGTCGTAACGATTACGGGAGCGTCCCATGTGGATTCATATCGCTCGTAATCAGCTACAGTATCCAAGAGGCTTTCCTTTTTCTCCGCGGTGATGTTCGAATGACATTCGAGAACGATTTTTCCCCGAGTCGCATCGTCTTCAAGAATGGAACGAATTTCATCGGCGTTTTGGTCGATGATTGATGTATAAGGAGCGACAATTATGATTCGCTTCATTTTGAATTTCTTGGCCTGCTCAAGCGCAAATCGGAGAGACGCAAGCGTTTTTCCAGCCCCCGTAAAAGCGGAACAGGTGAAAATGCCTTTTTCACCACGCCCAAGCTCCGCACACCGCTCGGAAACGTCCGAACGGATTTTTCCGAGTTTGTCCTTATTGGAAAAACCTTCCAGATACTTCTCCAATCGGGAAAGCAAAACAGCCCAATCGGGAATTGTGTCGCCGCATGTGATTTTCTCTCCGTTTTCAAACGCCGCGCTGTCCGTTCTGTCGGCATCTATCAGACAGCTGGAGAAATTGCGCAGATGAAGCCCCATGTTGAAACGCGCTTGCTTTTCCTTACAACCTTGTTTGCAAGGTTCAAACAGAACAGTGAGTCCGTCGTTTTTCCAAGTGCCGCTTTCAATGCATTTTTCTATCTCTTTTTTTACCGAATCTCCAATATTTGATTTTATTTCAGAGATTTCAGTTTCTGCAAAATCCTTGTAAAGTCGATTCGAAAATTCAGAACTGCCGTCGGGGGAAATCATGTCAGGAAGCCCGGAGCCATGATGGAACATGACAGCCGCTTGAATCGCGGTCACCGCAAGAGAAGACTTCTTTACAGACTTTTCCTGCAAGATTTTTGCCCCTGCCGTGGCATGGTCTTTTTTGTTTTTTAATTTTCCAGCAACAGAATCAAAAAGATATTTCTGCCAAGAATTGGTCGCTTTTCCAGCATCGTGAAGCAAAGCCGCCAAACATGCCAGTTCACCAAATCCAAAATCATTTCCAAACACTTCCGCCAATTCAGCAGTTTCAATCAAATGCGAATCAAGCGTCTGATAATGAGGTTCCTCGTCTCTATAACGCGCTATCAAATCCATAAAAAATCCTCCAAAGCAAAGCAAAGAGCGCAGTACACGCCTTTGCTCAATTTTAGGATGATTTCCCATTTTCGCCAAAAAAAATCCGCAGAAGCCCACTTTCACTTGAAGGACACTCCAAATTCCGCTATGATATTTTTCACGTTTTGGAAAGATGTCCGAGTGGTTTAAGGTACACGCTTGGAAGGCGTGCGTACCCAAAAGGTACCGGGGGTTCGAATCCCCCTCTTTCCGTAACTTCCCCCGAGCGAGATGTTCGGGGGATTTTTTTTGACAAGAGAAAGGGACACGCGCAAGGAACTGATTTTTTTTGGGAACGCGTCACACGGACTGGACAATCGACCATACGCAGTCGCCGGCCCGTTCGATTTTCCTGACCATGCCGATGTAGCGGAGTTCCGTCTTCACGTCGGCTCCAGTTTCCATGCGCTTGCGGCTCGCCTTTTTGAGAGTGCGCTTCATCTCGTCGATTTTCGCCTCGAAAGTTTCCCCGTATTTTTTTCCGTTCTCCATTATTCCCACAGTCATGAACGTGCAGGCAAGCTCGAAAAAGCTCCTGACAACCTCAAGATAATCGACGATTTCCTTCGTGCGCTCGTCGGAGAAATTGTAGTTCTCGCCGTCGATGTATTTTTTCGCGGTGTGCATGAGCGAGGACGTCTCTTCGGAGAGGGCGGCGAGGGAATCGGTCATGTGCATGAGCTTTGAGAAATACGCGCGGTCGGTGGAGTTTGCGTTCGGAAGCCGGGCGCAGTTCTGGAGAAATCCGCTTATCTCCGAATTCATTTCCTCGATGTAGACCTCGACAGATTCCACGTAGTCCCTCACCTTCCCGCTTTTTTCCGGCATGGAGAAGTTTGAGCACACGGAATCGAACATGTCCATCACCTTCGCGGCCATCTTCGAGACCTCCGCTTGAATCTGGACGGAATACAACTCGGTTATGATTCCAGAATGCGGAAGAATCGCAGGCAGATGGTAGTGGGAATCGGTCTCGACTTTCGACTCGGGAACAATCCTGCGAGCGAGCGAGGCAACCTGGGACACGAACGGAGCGAACAGCAAAGTCGCGCAAACGTTGAAAACAGTGTGGAGCATCGATATGTGGGTGGTTATGCTCTCGCCGGGCGCGCCAGGAACAATCGAATCGACGAGGGAGAGGAACGGATTGAAGAGAGCGAGCGCGAGAAGTGTTCCCGCCACGTTGAATGCGACATGGACGAAGGCGGCCCGCCTTGCGTTGGTGCTCGCGCTGAAGCTCGACATCACGGCGTCGACAGTCGAGCCGATGTTGCTTCCGAGCACAATCGCCGCGCTGAGTTTCCAGCTGAGAGTGCCGCTCGCGGCCATCGTGAGGACAATCGCAGTCATCGCGGAACTGGAGTGTATCAGCGCGGTGATTACCACGCCGAGAAGGACTCCCACAAGCAGCCCCCAGAATTTCCAGTCGGAGATGGCGAGGAAGATTTTCGTCGCGGCAGGGCCGAGTTCAAGGCTCTCCTTCAAAAGCCCCAGAGCCATGAACAGGAGCGCGAATCCCATGAAGCAGTCGGCGAAATTGTGTATCTTGAAACGTTTGAAGTATTTCAAGACGAAGCCGAATCCGAAGATGGGAACAGCCGCCGCAGAAATCGAGAAGTTGAACCCGAAGAGCGACACAATCCACGCGGTCGCTGTAGTTCCGATGTTGGCTCCAAAAATGACACCTATCGCCTGCTCAAGCGAGAGGATTTCCGCGTTCACAAAACTCACGACCATGACCGTCGTCGCCCCGGAACTCTGGACGAAGGCCGTGACGCCAAGCCCTGTCAAAATCGCATAGAACCTGTTCTTCGTTATCTTCGAGACGAGATTCTTCAATCCACTGCCCGCCCCTTTCTGGATTCCGTTCGAGAGCATGCTCATTCCAAAAAGCAGAAGACAGAGAGAACCGGCGAATCCGAATAACTGACCTACAATATCCATAATCATGGCTCAACTATACGGAAAAACAAAAACCGCAGAAACAAGATTCTCGTAAAATTTGTGTAAAGAAAATCACTGGCTCCCGGCAGAGCCAGCAGCCCCGGAAAACCTGCAAAACTCGACGGTGAACACGCTCCCTCGTCCAAGTTCGCTTTCCACGCTCACAGTCGCGTCGTGGTACTTCGCAGCGTGCTTGACGATGCTCAATCCCAGCCCCGTGCCGCCGTTGCGCTTGGAGCGGCTTTTGTCAACGCGGTAGAAACGCTCGAAGATGCGCTCCAAATCACGCTTCTCAATTCCGATTCCCGTGTCGGAGACTTTCAGGACGACAGTTTTTCCGCCGGGCGCAGATTCAACAGAAATGTCGACCTTGCCATCCTGCACGTTGTACTTTATGGCGTTGTCCACAAGGTTGTACACAAGTTCGTCTATGACAGGCTCCACCCCGGCCATGGTTCCGCTGTCGCCGGAAACGGATACAGCCACCCCCTTCCGCTCCGCGCACAAAGAGAGTGACTCGACGACTTCGCGGCAGACGTCGAGCAGGGAAAACACTGACTTCTCTAGGCATATCGATTTCTCGTCGAGTTTGGAGAGCCTGATGATGTCGTTCACAAGCGAAATCATCCGCTGGGATTCGTCGTATATCGAAGAGGCGAAATCCTTCGTGGTCTCCTCGTCCGTCCCGCCCTCCTTCAGAATCTCCGCGAAACCGCTTATGCTCGTGAGCGGAGTCTTCAGCTCATGGCTCACGTTCGCCGAAAACTGCTTCCTGAGTTCCTCCCTCTGCGACTTCTCGAAGTTGTCCTCCGCTATCCGCTTCACGAACGGCTTGAGTTCGTCGTAGACATCGGCCGCGTCAGGATTCTCCAAATCGATTTTGTTGAGAGGATTCACAATCTTCCGGCTTATTAAAAAAGAAAAGAAAGCGAAGAAAGCGATGCCAACGGAGAATATGACGAGCAAATATTTTCCCATACCGAACAAGAGAGCCCAGACGGAATGTTTGCTGCAGCTTATCCTGACGACATCGCCGTTGGAAAGCAAGCGCGCGAAATAGAGAGTTTTCTCCGCCAGCGTGTCCGAGAATCTGGAAAGCTGGACAGAGCCGTTTTTACGCGCCAACTCAATCTCCTCCCTTGAAGAGTGGTTTCCAAGGGATGTATGAGGAACCTTGTTGTCGAAATACACGGTCCCGTCCGCTCCAACGACCGTCATCCTATTCGCGGTCTCGATGGAAAGCACGCTCGACAATTCGCCACTCAATACATAGTGCTCAAGAAAACAGCTTTCCGTCCTCAACTCAGAGAAAATCTGGTTCTCGAAATAGACATACATTTTCGAGACGAACACGGAAACACTCACAAAACACAAGACGAAGCCCAGCAAAAACGTGCTCATAAAAATCCTGAACGTAAGCGACTTTCTCTTCACCTAAAAACCTCCGTGAAACTTTTTTTTCAGCCAGGTCGATTATAGCAGAAGCGTTTTCGTTTTTATGAAAACTCGGGTTCAAGGGTGTATAATTAAGGCATGGGCAGCATAAAATCGTTAGTCAAAAACTGTTTACGCTTTTTCCGCAAAATTCTTGGACTGCACGTCTACAACAAAACGCACCAGCACTATTTCGATACGGAAAACATGGTATCGGGCATGATTCTCTCTTCGCTCGTCGCTTTCTCGACGCTGCTGCTGCTAGGCAACACTGTCGCGCCCCTTGCCGCGGAAGATGGATTCCGAAACAGTTGGCAGACCGCAGGCATTATTCTGCCGTACGCCATATTGCTTTTGGCGTCGGCCGCCCTTTTCTCGTTCAATTACATGGAGATTAGCGGAAAACGGCACAAACGGCATTTCGGGAAGGCCATGATGCTCTTTTTCGCGCTCACGGGACTTTCAATTGGGATATATCTTTCGTATTTCGACTACATACAGAACGGAAGAGTCCTCGTGTTCATAGCGATGGAGACGTTCATCTTCGGGATTATGATTTGGCGGCCATTGGTGTCCCTCACCATCATCACTCTATCGTTTTTTCTCTTCCATTATTTTTGCAGCGAAAAGGTTTCGCCGTCCCCGATAGAGAAAATTCATTTTTTCACCGCATGGCTCTCCATAGTCGCCGTCAACATAACCCGCTACTACAAAAAGATTCTAGACATAAAGAGGGCCGAGCGGCTCGAAAACATCAACACCTACCTCTCCGACCTGTCCGTGACCGACGAAGCGACCGGAATCGGAAACATGCTGTCGTTCAGGAACAAAGTCAATTCAATACGCAACACCAGCAAAGAAGAATTTCTTTCACGGATTTTCCTCTTCCTCGACATCAGGAATTTTTCGAGCTACAACGAAAGCCACGGTTTCGACGAGGGAAGCCGTTTTCTTGGCGTGGTTGCCCACACCATCCAGTACACGTTCAAGGAAGACCCTGTCGCCCGCTTCTCCGACGACCATTTCGTAGTCTTCGCGAGACACGACGACAAACTCGAAGAGAAAATCGCATCGATAAGGCGGAAGATAGAGCTGGCGGACAAGGACATCAAGCTCGGTCTGAAAGTCGGCTCCTACATTCCCGAAGACGAGTCGTGCCCCACCACGACGGCATGCGACTTTGCCCGCTACGCGTGCGACACTCTCAAAAAGAAATACGACGTCGACTACTGCGAATACACAAGCGAAAGCGCGGAGGATATCGAGCGGAAACAGTACATCATCAACAACATCGACAAGGCAATCGAACAGGGATTCATACACGTTTACTACCAGCCGGTCGTCTTCGCGGAGAACAAGGAACTCTGCGGTTTCGAGGCTCTCGCCCGCTGGATAGACCCGAAATACGGCTTCATGTCGCCGGCGACCTTCATCAGCGTCCTGGAAGAGTACCGCCAGATTCACAAACTCGATGCCCATGTCGTAAGGGAGGTCTGCAAGGACATTCAGCAAGCCCCATCGCGCAGTCTTCCGCTGCTTCCAGTGTCAGTCAATTTCTCGCGGCTGGATTTCGAGCTCATGGACATTGAAGCGCTCCTCGAAGAAACAATCGAAAAGCAGGGAATCGACAAGAAATTCATCCACATCGAAGTGACCGAAAGCGCATTGAGCGGCAACGACAAAAGGCTTCGGACAATTCTCCAAAATCTCAAAGAAAAGAACTACGCCCTCTGGCTCGACGATTTCGGCTCTGGCTATTCCGGCTTGAACATCCTCAAGGAATACTCCTTCGACATGATAAAAATCGACATGGCCTTCCTCCGCAATTTCTCGGAGACGCCGAAAAGCAGGCCAATCCTCAAGAACATCGTCCACCTCGCGACCGACATCGGCATGAAGACGCTCTCGGAGGGCGTCGAAACTGAGGATGCGTTCGAATTCCTGCGCTCAATCGGCTGCGAGCGCATTCAAGGCTACCTCTTCGGAAAACCGATGCCAAAAGACGAGATAATCCAGAAGATGAAGGACGGAGTGTTCAAGCTGCCGGACAGCCATTCATCCTCTGAATAAAGCCATGATTGCAGGCCGCGAGCATGCGCGCTTCCCCGCCATCCACCACGGCCGCAGTCTGCCATAAAAGCAGAATACCACAAATTCCCCCCTCTTCCAAAAAATAAGTAACCTTTCGTCGCTAAAATCAAATTTTAATATTGACACATCACAAAAGATGACTTACATTTTAAATAAGTAACACAACGTTACTAAAACACACCAGAGGGATTTATGACCATGAATCTTTTCAAGAATCTTCATGCGATGAAAAAAATATCGATGCTCATAATGGCGTCTTTTCTTCTCGTTTCGACAGCGTGCGCGTACGAGAGCCACGATAGCAAAGGTGCAAAATCTTCAGCAACAGGAGAACTTTCCAATATGAAAATTTCAATTCAAATCACAAGCGAAAGCGGAAATCACACGCTCACGGCAATGATTGAAAACAATTATTCGGCTTTGGCGTTTTACGAGCTTTTGAAAAAAGGGTCTGTAACGATTTCAATGCACGATTACGGCAGCTTTGAAAAAGTCGGCTCGCTCGGAAAAACGCTTCCTAGAAACGACACGCAGATTACGACGAGCGCGGGCGACATTATTCTGTACCAGGGGAATCAGATTACGATTTACTACGACACGAACAGCTGGAACTTCACACGATTGGGAAAAGTGGATGGAGTAACACAAGCCGAGCTCAAAAAGATTCTGGGCAAAGGCGATGTGACGGCGGTGTTTGAAATCGCAGAATAAGAAGAAAGAATCAAGGAGAAATCGATGAAAGCAAAAGCAATTTTTTCGGCGGCGATTTTCACGATGGCAGTTTTCAGCCCGTTTGCAAAGGAAAACACAAAGGCGGCAAGCTACAAGACGCACGAAGTGGCAACACTTCGACAAGGCTCAGTGACCGCAGGCTCAAGCACATCAAGCGATAAATCAGTTCCAGTCGTTTATTTTATCCGCGACATCACGCCCCAGGCTCTGGTCAAAGTCTACAAGGCCACCGGTTACAAGGCGAGCGGCAAGACCGGAGTAAAGGTGAGCACCGGCGAAAGCGAAAAGACAAATTACCTGCGCCCTGCCCTCATCAAAAATCTTGTTAAGGATGAACTGAACGCCACCATCGTTGAATGCAACACGGCTTACGGCGGCTCTCGGAGCAAC
>CAMHLH010000082.1 GCA_946185925.1 uncultured Treponema sp. | reverse complement strand
CTTCTATTTCGAGTCCAGCGTCTTCGATGAAAGAAAGGAGAACGAACTCAACTCCGAGGATTTCTGCAGATTGATGAAGACCGCCCAGGAGAAGTCCTACGGCGACGGACTTTCCAAAAACGCGCGCCACGAGTACATCTGGGCCGTGAAGTCTCACTACTATTCCACGGGCTTGGACTTCTACAATTTCCCATACGCGTTCGGCCAGCTTTTCGGTGCGGGCTTGTACGCGCTCTACCAGAAAGAGGGCAGTGCCTTCGCCGACAAATACGCGGAGCTCTTGAGCCACACCGGTTCCATGTCGTGCGAGGACTTGTGCCGCAAGGCCGGATTCGACATCGAGTCGAAAGAATTCTGGAAGAGCGGAATCGAGATGTACCTCAAGGAAATAGAGGAGTTCAGGAAACTCGCGGAGTGAAACAGAAAGTGTGAATGCCGAGTTTTCACACTGCAATGGCTGAAACGAGCGGAAGCGGGGTTCCTGCCCCAAAAACACTCTGCCACCGCAAAGCGGTACAGCCGTTTTTGGGGCAGGGTTCCCGCTGGGAGCTTGTTTCAGCAACTACAATATGTACAAACTTGACATTAGCACTAGAAGAATATGAGTCCGAGGATTCCGAGCGGAACAAGGTAGACCGCGAACCATTCGAGCTTGCCCTTGTTGATTATCTTCATCAAAAGGGCGAGCGCGATGTATCCGAAGACGAACGCCGTCGCGAAGCCGATTGCGGCCGGCACGAGACCGACCGTCTTGTTGAACATCTCCAAAACGGATGTTCCGAGCGAGCCGGCCTCCTCGAAAGCGTCCTTGAGCGTCAGAACGAACGCGCCTAGAATCGCCGGAATCGACACGATGAACGAATAGTCGCCGGCGGTCTGCCTGTTCACGCCGCAAAGCTGCGCGCCCGCGATTGTGGAGCCGCTCCTTGAGATTCCCGGCAGAGTTCCGATTCCCTGCGCGATTCCGATGACGACGGCCTGCCTGAACGTTATGGAGTCCGTCTGCACGCTGTAGAAGTCGTCCTTCGGTTCGGTTTCTGGTTCAAGGTCGCCGTGCTTCTTTTTCGAGATGACCGCCGAGACCACAAGAAAAACCGCAGTGACGATGAAGCCCGCCGCGACGCACTTCAACGGCAGTTCTGGAAGAAGCTTGGAACTCGCTATTCCGAGGATTCCCGTTATGAGAGTCGTGAAGATTATCATCAAAATCGTCTTGCGGCCGATTTCGTCGTTCGGAGCCAGAGTCTCTATCTTTGGGTCGATTTTTTTCACGCTGTTGACGTTGAAAGGCTGGGCAGGTTCCGCGCGTCTGAGAAGCATCCTGAAGAGCACGGCGAAAAGTTTTCCTATTACTTTCCTGAAATATATCACGACCGCAGCCAACGTCGCTATGTGCAGAAGGACATCGAAAAACAGCGGAACGTCGCTCAGGCCGAAAAAGTGCTGAGCCAGTCTGAGATGCCCGCTTGATGAAATCGGCAAGAATTCCGCTATCCCCTGTAAAATTCCAAGTAAAAAACCTTGAATCGCTGTCATTTGAACCTCTTGTTCGTAGAATTTTGTGATTTCCTATTCATTAATCTTATTATAGATATAAATAAAAATCTAAAAACCAACTAAAGAATAGAAAAAACATTTTATGAAAATTCCCCGTCTTTGTCCGAGGGGGGCTTGCCGCATTTTCCGCAGAATCAGCTTCCGTGCGGGAAATCCTTCACTTCCATTGAAGAGAGGAGGCTGTCCAAATCTGTCTCGTCGTCGGGAAAAATCGCGTAGCCTGTCGAGACTGTTATTGGAACTTCGCTTCCGTTCTTGTAGAAGACCCTGGAGACTTTTTTCCTGAAGTTCGATAGAAGAGAGTCCAGGTTTTCCCTTGCCTCTCTCTTCCTCTGCATGTACGAGTCCGCGCTGTTCTTGCCTATGTCGTAGATTATGAGGAACTTGTCGCCCTCGACCCTTCCGATTTTCATTCCGGAGAAGAAGTCTTTCATCCTGTGTGTCAAATCCCTGAGTACGTCGTCTCCGAATTTGTGGCCGAACTTCCTGTTCACTTCCTTGAATTCGTCTATGTCGGCGAGTATTATGGCGACCATCCGCTCTTCCGCGATGTTCCTCCTGATTTCGTCCATTATGTACTGCCTGTTGTAGGTGGTTGTCAGCAGGTCCAGATTCTGGTATCTTGACGCGCTTGTGCCGAACCCGGTCTTCCCCGACACGTTGACAACCGTCATGAACATCCAGAGGTCCTCCGATTTCTCTATCCTGAAAATGTGCATCGTCAACCGCATCCGCACTTTGCTTCCTTTGTACAGTCTCTCGTATTCCATGGAGCGGATTTCGTTGTTGCCGATGGAGCTTTTCATGATGTGCTCCCTGTCCACTGCCGCGAGGTAGGATGTCCTGTATTTTTCGAGAATCAGGTTCTTCGCGATGAATTTTGTCTCGTCCGTGAAATTCCTTGTCTCCTTGTTCCCCACGTCGTCCAGCCATTCGCTGATTCCCTTCGTGGTGACCACCGTGTTCTGGCTGAGGTTCACGACGTATTCGCACATCGTGTCGTTTTCTGTCGGTAGCTTGAGATTGTTTATGGTCTTTTCGAGCGAATGGTTCTTGTCCAGGAAGTCTATGACGCTTGAGACGATGAGGCTCTTCTCGAAGCTTTCCGTCTGCAGGGGGCGTGAAAAATAGAAGCCCTGGATGCTGTCGCAGTTGAGGTTCTGCAGGAACTCCACTTGGCTGTTGTTCTCGACCCCCTCCGCCGTTACGTGCATGCCAAGCTCCTTCGCAAGCGCGATTGTGTGTTCGAGCAGTCGCTCGCCCCCGTAGTTCCCTATGAAGTCTATGAGGCTCTTGTCGATTTTGAGAGTGTCGAAGTGCATGGTGTTGAGCGTTGCCAGGGACGAATAGCCCGTGCCGAAATCGTCCATGTGCAGGGGAAAGCCCGCCCTGTAGAATTCCTTCGCTATCTCCTCCATGTCCTTCGTGCTGACGGCCGCGCTCTCCGTAAGCTCTATCGGCACGTAGTTCGGGTCGATTCCGATTTTGTCCGTTATGCACCTGTAGTGGCTGACCACGTTCTTGAAGTAGAGGCTGGTCCTCGAAAGGTTTATCGATATCGGAATTATGTCCATTCCCTTGTCCAGCCACCTTTTCTGCTGCTCGCACACGGTCGTGAAGACGTACTCGTCCAGATTCCTTATCATGCCGTTGCGTTCGAAAATCGGTATGAAGAGTGCCGGCGGAATGAGGCTGCCGTCTTCCTTCCTCCACCTGACAAGGGCCTCGGCTCCAACCAGGACTTTTGTGACCGGATTGTACTTCGGCTGGTACCAGACCTCGAATCTCCTGTGCCTGAGCGCGCTGTCGAAGGCGTCCTCAAGCTGCTTCTCGAAGACCAGCCTGTCTGTGTCGGCCTTGTTGAAGAACGCCACGTTCACGTCCTTCCTGCCCTTTATCTTGTGCTTCGCCGCCATCGCTTGATTGTAGCAGCGCTCGATTCTTTCGTTCTGGTTCCAATATGAAATCCCGAAGTACGGAGCGAGCTGTGGAATGTCCAATTCGATGGAAAGGAAGTTGAGCGTCATGGTTATCTGGGCCAGCGTTCGCTTGATTTTCTCCTCCGACTCCTCGTTTTTTTCCTCGTGCATGAGGAAGACGAACCTGTCAGCGTTTATGTGCCCTGCCGGGACGTCCTTTCCAAGTACGTTCCTCAGGCTTTTCCAAATGGCGTTTATGACCTGGTCGCCCTTTGTGACTCCGCAGGCCGAGTTGATGATTTTGAATGAGTAGATGTCCATCGCGACCATGTAGCCGGGCGTTCCCAGCTCGTGTATTTCGTCCTTGAATCTGGCGTAGTTTTCCCCGCCGGTCGTGGAGTCCGTGTAGACGTAGTACTCAAGCTCCCGCCTCTTTGTCTCCTCTTCGATTTCCCTTGTCTTCGTCAGGTCCTTTATGACGGCCAGCGCCATTATGTCGCCGTTCTCCGCCTTCGTGAAAAAAAGCCCCTCCCTCATGTAGAATTTTCTGCCTAAAAATTCCGTCGTCCAGTATTCGGTCATTCTGGAATATTCTTCTTCGTTGAATTTTTGGATGAGCAGTTTTGGATATTTTGTGTAGTCCAGCTTTTCGCTTTCTTCCAGGTCGGTGTCCGAGATTATGTTCTCGCACCAAAGCTTCGTGAACGCAGAGAATTTGCACGGATGCCCAAGTCCGAAGAATTGGCTGACGGATATCCTGTTCTCTTGTCCATCGTCGTCTTTCATTGATAAGAAGACTTCTTCTTCTATTGAATCTTTTGAGAGGTTTATTTCGAACGTGCAGATGGCGTCCGACGCTATCGCCCGCTTGTATTGTGAATCAATTGATGTGCCCATAAATTCCTTGTCTTTAGGTTTATTTTATTATAACACGGAATTCATGGGCGCGATGAAAAATATAGGTTTGTCTTTGCTTTTGTTCGTCCGCGGCTTTAGAGCGTGTACTCGTCCTCTGTTGAGTCGAGATAGAGAATCTTGACCTTCGTGACCCTGATTTCGTCGATTGCCGTGTTGGTCCAGAAGACAGGAGTCTCGGCCTTGTAGGTCTCTCCGTCCTCAATCAGCTCGTTGATGAAGACTGACGGCTCTTCCTTGCCGTCGTTCGTCCTTGAGACCAGACTCTTGTCGCTTGCCTTTATCGTGAGCGTGACGTTCTTTATCGTCTTGTTCGAGATGTTCCTGAACGATATTTCGCCCTTCACGCCGAGGATGTCCTTCTTGTTCTCAGGATTCTTCGCCAGCACGGGCTTCACCTCGATTGACGCGAGCGGGCGCACCGCGTTGACGTACTCGGCTTTTACCGTGAACGCCTCCTTGTCGTAGTCGAGCGTGTACTTCACTTCGCGCACTGTTTTTGAAGTGGAGTAGGCGAAGTACTTGAAGTCCCTGACGGGCGTGACCTTGTACTTGAATGTCTTGGAAATCGTGTCCAAATCGTTGTAGTCTTTCACCTTCGTGGTTCCGAATTTGACCCAGCCGATTCTTTCGTTCGTCTTCTTGTCCACGTTCGGATTGTAGGCGTAGACTATCATTTCTATTTTCTCCGCCGTCTTGTTGAGCATCTGGATTTCAGAATAGTTCTTTCCATAATCTCCCGCGTCGAAGAAGACAGCCGACTTGTCTTCCCTTATCATCTCTTCCTGAAGCTTCGCTGGAACTTCGGCCGCCGCAAAAGTCGCAGCCACGGCGAAAACAGCCCCTGCGATTATTGATTTTTTCATCGTTGTTCTCCTTTCTTTTCTTGATGTTTTTTGCTTGTGTTTTCAGTCATATAAAAAATTTTCGGCACAAAAAAAAAGAATCTCAATCGAGATTCTTTTTCGCTTTAGAGCCGACTATCGGACTTGAACCAATCACCTGCGCGTTACGAGGGCGCTGCTCTACCGGATGAGCTAAGTCGGCAAATTCATGGGAGGTCTTGGATTTGAACCAAGGACCAAAGGATTATGAGTCCTCTGCTCTAACCGCTGAGCTAATCTCCCAAATAGAAGTGATATCATTCTAGCGTATTTTTGAAATTTACGTCAAGCTAGTATCATTATAAAACTACAGAATATGCTTTTTTAGAATAAGAGGTTCAAATGAAACAAGAAATTGTGCAGACGAGGGAAAGCGACGTAGAAAGGGCCGCGGAATCCCTTTGCGCAAAATTGAAGAAACCGCTTTCTTCCTATGCAATCGTGATATTCTTCGCAGGTTCAAGGTATGATTTTCCAAGACTCTCGGAGATTTTGCACGAGAAATTTCCGAAGGCGGAGGTGATTGGGGCGACGACCGCAGGCGAAATAACACAGGACGGATTCACGAAGGATACTGTTGTCCTGAATGCTTTGGACACGAGCGGCGGCTACACCCAGTGCAAGGCCTGCATCCTTGAGGATGCGGGACAATTCCCGATAATCCGCAAACAGGAGCTGATTCAGACCGCCCAGAAAGCCGGAATCAACCTCGGCGCGTCTGGAATCTCAAAGAATTCGTTCGCGGTGACACTTGTGAGCGCGCTCCACAACGCCGAGGAAAACATCCTCTCTCTCTTCTATTCGATTGTGAAGGACCAGGACTTCATGATTGCCGGTGCCTCCGCGGGCGACGACATGAAATTCCAGGCGACATTCGTCAGCTGCAACGGTGTCTCTTCAAGCGACGGAGCCGTCTTTCTGTTCGTCAAGACGCAGGACCCCTTCTGCATCTACAAGGAAAACATCTTCAAAGATTCGGGCAAGTCCGTCCTCCTTACCGACGTGGACCCCAAAAAGCACTTGGTCAAGACAATCGACAACCAGAACCCAAGAAGGCGCTACGCCCAGGTTTTGGGCATCAGCGAGCGGGAGGCCGAGGACGCGACCTTGAAGCACCCGTTCGGGCGAGTCTTCGGCGACAACATCTTCATAGCCTCTCTGGCGCGCTTCCTGCCGGACGGGACATTGGCCATGTACGCCAGAGTCCTGCAGGGGAATACCCAGGTGATTCTGGAGCCGCTGGACTCTGTTGAAATGACGAACAAGTCCTGCCTTGAGATGAAGCAGAAAGTCCCCAAGCCGGGCTGCGTAATCTTCTTCAACTGCATACTGAGGACAATCGGCTTCGAGAAAAGCGGCAAGACTTCCGCAATCGCGGGGGCGTGGAAGAGGCACTTCCCCGCGTTTTCGGGATTCTCCACATACGGAGAGCAGATTGGACACATCAACTCTAACCAGACGCTTGTAGCGCTCATAATCGGAGAATAGCAAATGGAAAGCAGATTCACAGCGAAACAGATTCTCCAGGCGGGAAAGGACATCGCATCTTCCCTCCTGTCTTTGGCGAATTCGTCGAACAACATAAATGGATTCCTCAAAGTCTACCTCTCCAAACTCAACGCAGAGGACGGAATCTTCAAAAAACAGCAGGACGCGATGGCGGAATTCGCCAGAAGCAACGAGAGAATCCAGGAAGAGGCGAACGAGATTGTCGGAACTTCAAAAGCCAACAGCGAAAAAATCAAGGCCATCTGCCAGGAATTCAACGACTTGAACAGCGACATCACAGAGATTCAAAAGCGCAGAGTCACCATGAACGAGAATGTCGCGAGTTTGAACAGGGAAATCGACGAGATAAGCCAGTCGATAAAGAGCATCCAAGATGTCGCCGCCCAGATAAACCTCCTTTCCTTCAACGCTTCGATTGAAGCCGCGAGGGCGGGGGAGGCGGGCAGGGGCTTCCGCGTAATCGCGAACGAGGTCAAGAAGCTTTCCGACAGCACCGCCAGCCTCTCCAACGCATTGAACCAGAAGATGACGGATTTGCAGTCCCGCATAAAGGATGTCGTCAGCGAGAACAAGGCCCACGGCGGCTTCATGGACGCCCTGCAGAAAACGGCGATGGACTCGAACGGGAAGCTTGAGAAAATCAACTCTGACAGCGACAGAAACGTAAGCTTCACCGAGGAGATGGTCAAGAGAATCGAAGAGAACCAGAACCGAATCATGAAGGCAACGAGGGAGTCGGAGGCGCAGAACATAGAGCAGGTGCGGGACATAGCCGCCAAGGCCGCGGACAATTCAATCCACTTGGGCGACCAGCTTTCGTTCATCTTCGAGCTTGACGCCCTTCTGGAATACATCGAAAAGAACGACATGCTCAAAAATCCGGAATGATTCGTAAAAGTCTTTCTCCGTCCATCTTCGCGCTTCTCTTCTGTTTCGCTCCGGCGATGGCGCGTTCGGAAGCTTTGTCGGTTTCCGAAACGGAGCGCGCGGAAGCTGCCGCGGATTTAGGGACAAAGCCTGATGCGGACGTGGATGCTGGTGGGGAGACTTTTATTGAATCTATCGAAACTCAAAAAGCCGAATGCGGACTGGAGCGCGCCGAATCCGATGAATACGAAGATTTTGCAGATGAAGACGGCGGCGGAGGGCTTTCGGACAGGACTCGGATTTTCTCTCTTGGGTTCGACGCCCTCTTGTTCAGCTTGCGGAGAAACGGCTGGGGCTTCGGCTGTTCGTTCGAGCAGTATCTGGCGTTCCACACGGCTTTCAAGGCGAACATACGGCACTGCACGTTCGTGCGGAACGGGGAACTTTTCCCGTCCGTGAATTTCGGTCTCGCCGCCGAATACTATCCTCTTTCGCTCTCGCTCGACAAGCTCTACCTCTCCCTCGGCGGCGGCTTCGACTATCTCGCCTACTCCGACGACGAGTACAGCGAGGACGCGCAGAGGGAATTCGTCTCCGTCATTCCCGAACTCGGCTGGAAATGGACGGTGAACGACTACGTTGCCCTCGACATCCACGCGGGTTACAAGTACGTCTTCGAAAAACAGGGCGCGGTCGTCCCGTCCGACTACGGCGACTACCTGAAGAAGGGCCCGACAGCAGGAGTGGGCGTGAAGGTGCGCTTCCTGAAGCTTTTCCGCGACTTGAGACGGAGAAAGACGAAAGAATAGAAGACTGCCTTGTTTTTTGCGATTTTGCAAACTGTAGTTAACAAAATCGCCTCATGTTTGTAAATTGCAGTTTGCAAAATTGCCCATGCTGGAAGAGGAGAGCCGTGGACTTGGAACGCTGGAGAAGCCCGACAAGATTTTTTTGGAAAACACGAACCTGATGTTCTTGCTCGGCAAGACCGAAACGAACATCGGCAATGTGCGTGAAACGTTCGCTTTCAACCAGGTCTCTTACAACCATGAAGTCCTGTTTTCCGAGCAGAGCGATTTTTTCATCGACAAGAAATACACTTTTGAAGTCGGCGGAAAAAACAAAAAACGCAAGCAGATAAAGGATGTCCCAGACTCGTACATCTTGGCGGACGACATCGAGTTCGGCACGGAGAGGAGAATTCCGCTGTGGCTTTTGGGATTCCTGTATTGAAGTGGGAATCGCTACATGTCTTCCATCGACAATCCCGCAAGTGAAATTGTGCATCTGGGGATGTTCTTTAGGATGTTGTTTATTCGTGTCTGGTAGCCTTTGCCCTGCGATATTCGTGAACTCGACATTCGGCTTATTAGCACTTAGAATATAAACATGGACTTACAGGACATTTTTATTAGCAATTTGAAAATAATCCGCAAGGGGAAGCGCATAACGCAGGAGAAGCTCGCGGAACTCTGCGACACAGACACCTCGTACATCGGGCAGATTGAGACGAGAAAGCGTTTTCCCTCTGTGTCGTTCATAGAGAGGATAGCCGCCGCGCTTGAGGTCGAGCCGTACCAGCTGTTCAAGGACGAATTCGCGGAGAGCGAGGAGTAGCGGGCGCGCATCAGGGAACTGAAAAGCGAGCTGTTCGATTTGATAGACGAGGATGTGGGGGTGTTTTTGAAGAAGCACTGCCTGTGACGGTGCGGCTTGGATTGAATCCTCCCGACAAATCCACAACTTTGGTTATCGCTCCAAAAAATTGAAAACCGTGCTATAATCCGGGATTGGAGATGTGAAATGTTTGCGACGACTGGAATAATACGGGGAAACACCGTTCTTACCAATGATTATTCCCTTGAAAAGTATGACGGCAGAAAAGTCATAATCACCGTGCTCGAAGAAGAGAATCC